>JAHEYC010000073.1:0-14385 GCA_023251775.1 Sphingobacteriaceae bacterium
GAAAAAATGAGCGCACAAGCGGAGAAATTAAATCGCTATGGCTTTGTGGTAATTAAAGAGGCTAATAAATTAGAGATAAAAGCTGCAATTGAAAGTATGTACGGAGTTAAAGTTGCCTCTGTAAATACACAACAATACGCAGGTAAAGTAAAAACACGTAATACAACGCGTGGTGTTGCTATTGGAAGAGTTAATCGCAACAAAAAAGCCATCGTAACTTTAAAGGATGGCGAAACAATTGATTTTTACGCAAGTATTTAATAGAATAAAAAGTTTTCAAAATGGGATTAAAAAAGTATAGACCGTTAACACCAAGTTTACGCTACAAAATTAGCGGAGATTTTGCTGAGCTCACTGCAGGTAAACCTGAAAAAAGTCTTATTGTTTCTACCAAAAGATCTGGTGGAAGAAATAATACCGGTAAAATGACCATCCGTTATATTGGCGGTGGACATAAAAAAGCTATTCGTTTGATCGATTTCAAACGCGATAAGGACGGAATTGAAGGAATTGTAAAAACCATTGAGTACGATCCAAATCGTTCGGCACGTATTGCATTAGTGTTTTACAAAGACGGTGAGAAACGTTACATCATTGCTCCGCAAGGATTACAAGTTGATCAAAAGATCATGTCGGGTAAAAATGCTAATCCGGAAATTGGAAATACATTATTCTTATCTGAAATTCCTTTAGGAACAATTATTCATAATATCGAATTACGTCCGGGCCAAGGTGCCGCTTTAGCACGCAGTGCAGGAAGCTACGCACAATTAACTGCTCGCGAAGGAAAATATGCTGTATTGCGTATGCCTTCAGGCGAAGTTCGTATGATCTTAATTACATGTAAAGCTACAATTGGTGCGGTGTCAAATCCTGATCATAACTTAGAGGTACATGGAAAAGCCGGTCGCCGCCGTTGGTTAGGCCGTCGTCCTCGTAATAGGCCGGTTGCAATGAATCCGGTTGATCATCCAATGGGTGGTGGCGAAGGTCGCGCATCTGGTGGTCACCCACGTTCTCGTAAAGGTATTCCTGCAAAAGGATACAAAACACGTTACAAGGCAAAAGCAAGTAACAAACACATTATCGAAAGAAGAAAGAAATAATTAATATAAACGTTTAATGGTCTCGTCACAAGTGACGAGATTCAAAACTAAAAACAAAACATGGCAAGATCACTTAAAAAAGGCCCCTTTATCGACCACAACCTTGCAGGTAAGGTCGAGAAAATGAATGCTAGCGGCAAAAAGTCGGCTATCAAGACGTGGGCACGTCGTTCAACAATTCCACCGGAGTTTGTAGGGCATACATTTGCTGTACACAATGGTGCAAAATTTATTCCGGTTTACGTAACTGAGAATATGGTAGGACATAAACTGGGAGAGTTTGCGTTAACCCGCGTATTTAAAGGCCATGCCGGTCACAACAAAAAAACTGCATAAGCCATGGGAAAGAGAAAAAGATTAGTAGCCGATAAAAGAAAAGAAGAAAATAAGACAACATATTTCGCTAAGCTTAATAATTGTCCAACTTCTCCTCGTAAAATGAACCAAGTAGCTGCGTTAGTAAGAGGTTTAGATGTTTACAAGGCATTGAATATTTTAAAATTCAACACGCGTGAAGCTTCAGGTCGTTTAGAGAAATTATTGAAATCTGCGATCGCAAATTACGAAGCAAAATCAAGCGCTAGAGTAGAAGAGAATACACTTTTTGTGAAAAGTGTTGTAGTTGATAGTGGAATGATGGCAAAACGTTTACGCACTGCGCCGCAAGGTCGTGGATATCGTATCCGCAAGCGTTCAAATCACGTAACATTAATTTTAGATAAAAAACAATAAGATATTACAATGGGACAAAAAGTAAATCCAATAGGTTTCAGATTAGGCATCATCAAAGGTTGGGATTCCAACTGGTTCGGTGGTAAAGATTATTCTGAGAAATTAGTTGAAGATGATAAGATCAGAAACTACGTAAAGGCACGTTTGCCAAAAGGTAGTATCTCTAAAATTGTTATCGAGAGAACTCTAAAATTAATAACTGTTACTATCAATACAGCTCGTCCGGGTATCATTATCGGAAAAGGCGGTAAAGAGGTTGACAAATTGAAAGAAGAGTTAAAGAAATTAACTAAGAAAGAAATTCAAATAAATATTTTTGAAATTAAACGTCCTGAATTAGACGCACGATTAGTTGCTGATAGTATCGCTCGTCAGATCGAAGGTCGTATCTCATTTCGTCGCGCTGCTAAAATGTCAATGTCAAGTACAATGCGTTTAGGTGCCGAAGGAATAAAAATAAAAGTAAGCGGTCGTTTAGGCGGCGCTGAAATGGCAAGAACAGAAGGATATAAGGAAGGACGTACACCGTTACATACGATCCGTGCTGATATAGACTATGCTGTTGCCGAAGCTCATACTTCTTATGGAAGAATTGGTGTTAAAGTTTGGATCTGTCGCGGTGAGGTTTTTGGTAAGCGTGATCTTTCTCCGAATATTGGCTTGATGAAAGACAAAGGTAAAGGTGGAGAAAATCGTGGTGGCGGAAATGATGATCGTGGCAACAAATTTGGGAACAAAAAAAGAGGACCTAGAAGAGAAGAAAAATAGTATTAAGTATTTAAGAAATTAAGTCATGTTACAACCAAAACGAACAAAGTATAGAAAGTCGCAAAAAATGAAAATGAAAGGCAAGGCCAAACGTGGTCATGAATTAGCCTTTGGTTCATTTGGAATTAAAGCGATGCAAGAAGCACGCTTAAGCGCGCGTCAAATTGAAGCTGCTCGTGTTGCAGTTACCCGTTTCATGAAACGTGAAGGACAAGTATGGATCAGAGTATTCCCTGATCGTCCTGTAACTTCAAAACCTGCTGAGGTACGTATGGGTAAAGGTAAAGGTGCTCCTGAATATTGGATGTGTCCTGTAAAAGTTGGTCGCATTTTATTTGAAGCAGAAGGTGTTCCTGTAGAAGTTGCAAAGGAAGCTTTACGTTTAGCGGCTCAAAAATTACCGATCACTACAAAATTTATTGTTAGAAGGGATTATGAAGTTCCTCAAGCATAATTAAAAAGTATAAAAAATGAAAAACAAAGAGATACAAGCTTTATCGGAACAAGACATTCAGTCGAAAGTTGCTGAAGAAAAAGCAGCTATGTTAAAGATGAAAGTAAATCACGGTGTTTCTCCTTTAGAGAATCCTGCATTACTTCGCACAAATCGTCGTAACATCGCTCGTTTACTAACAGAAGCAACAAAACGTAAAGCCACTAAAAAATAATCCGCTTTAATCATGGAAATAGAAAGAAATTTAAGAAAAGAAAAGACCGGTATAGTTACCAGTAATAAAATGAACAAAAGTATTGTTGTGGCTGTGATGCGTAAAGTAAAACACCCGAAATACGGTAAGTTCCTTAACAAAACCAGTACGTTCGTTGCGCACGATGAAAAAAATGAGTGCAGCATTGGCGATACTGTTACAATTGCAGAAACACGTCCGATGAGCAAAACAAAAAGATGGCGTTTAGTAACGATCGTAGAAAAAGTTAAATAATTTTTAACGTTAATTAGAATTAAGAAATGATACAAAACGAATCAAGATTAGCAGTTGCAGATAATAGCGGTGCTAAAGAAGTATTGGTGATACGTGTTCTAGGCGGAACAAGAAAACGCTATGCGTCTATTGGCGACAAAGTGGTTGTGACCATAAAACATGCTTTACCTAGTGGTAACGCTAAAAAAGGAACTGTAAGCAAAGCAGTGATCGTACGTACTAAAAAAGAAATAAGTCGTGCTGATGGATCGTATATCCGTTTCGATGATAACGCAGTTGTGTTATTAACTGCAACAGACGAGATCCGTGGTACACGTATTTTTGGACCGGTAGCTCGTGAATTACGCGATAAGCAATTCATGAAGATCATCTCGTTAGCACCAGAGGTATTATAAAAAAGAAATTATAAAAATGAAAAAGTTATTATTAAAAAAGGGCGACACCGTTAAGGTCATTTCAGGCGAAGCAAGAGGCCAGGAAGGTAAGATCATCTCTATTGATACAAAAAAGAATCGAGCCATTGTAGAAGGTGTGAATTTAATTAGCAAAAGCGAAAAGCCAAGTGCTAAGAACACCAATGGTGGTATCACAAAAAAAGAAGGTTCTATCAACATATCAAATTTAATGTATGTTGAAGCAGGTAAAACAGTTCGTTTAGGTCGCAGAACCGACGAAAAAACAGGGAAAACAGAACGTTATTCTAAAAAAACGAAGGAGGCAGTTAAATAATGGCAGCAACAACTTATAAACCGCGCTTAAAAGGCAAATATCGTGACGAGATCGTAAAGAACTTGCAAGCAAAGTTCAATTACAAGACCACGATGCAAGTTCCTAAATTGGAAAAGATCTGTATCAACCAAGGTGTTGGTGATGCAGTATCTGATAAAAAAATGATAGAAGCTGCAGTAAAAGAAATGACCACTATCACTGGTCAAAAAGCAGTTCCTACGTATTCAACAAAGGATATCTCGAACTTTAAATTACGTAAAGGTGTAGCTATTGGTGTTCGTGTAACATTACGTGGCGATAAAATGTATGAATTCTTAGACCGTTTGGTTGCTTCATCATTACCTCGTATCCGTGATTTTAAAGGCGTAAATAACAAAGGATTTGATGGCTTTGGTAACTATACATTAGGTATCACCGAGCAGATCATTTTCCCTGAGATCGATATCGACAAAGTGACCAAAATACAAGGTATGGACATCACCTTTGTTACTTCGGCCCCTACCGATAAAGAAGCTCAAGCATTATTAACCGAATTTGGAATTCCATTCAAAAAACAAGATCAATAGATGGCAAAAGAATCAATGAAGGCCCGCGAGGTCAAACGTAAGAAACTGGTAGATAAATACGCCGACAAACGCAAAGCGCTTAAAGAAGCCGGAAATTTCACTGAATTACAGAAATTACCCCGTAACTCTTGTAAAGTGCGTATGCGCAATCGTTGCAAATTAACAGGTCGTCCTAGAGGGTACATGCGTACTTTTGGGGTAAGTCGTGTTACTTTCCGCGAAATGGTGCTTTTTGGCTTAATACCGGGGCTTACCAAGGCAAGCTGGTAATAATAAATTTGTAGGTTGGCTTAAAGTTTAGTAACTTTGCCGTCCTATTTATAGGAAAAAAATATAGTGTTTCATATAATTATTCCATTGAGTTGGAATAACATATAAACTTAAAAAAATGACAGATACAGTATCAGACTACTTAACACGCGTTAGAAACGCTATTAAGGCAAATCACAGGGTAGTTGAGGTTCCGGCCTCCAACCTTAAAAAAGAGATCACCAAGATCCTTTTCGAAAAAGGTTACATCTTAAATTACAAATTCGAAGAAACATCTAACAAACAAGGTCTAATTAAGATCGCGTTGAAATACCATCCGGTATCTCATCAATCTGCGATCCGTTCATTAGATCGAGTTTCTAGTCCTGGTTTACGTAAGTATTCCGGCGTTGATTCGATTCCACGTGTACTAAATGGCTTGGGAATAGCCATTATTTCTACTTCAAGAGGTGTTATGACCGATAAGGAAGCTAAGAAAATGAAAGTAGGCGGTGAAGTTTTATGTTATATTTCTTAATCAGTAGGAGGAAAGAAAATGTCACGTATAGGAAAAGCCCCAATAACAGTACCAAAAGGTGTAGAAGTTACACCGAGTAAAGGAACTGTAACAGTTAAAGGTCCAAAAGGAACTTTAACTCAAAAAATGGATTCAGACATCGTTGTTGAATTAAAGGATGGTATCATCACTTTAACTCGTCCAACTGATCAAAAACGTCATAAAGCATTGCATGGTTTATACCGCGCGCTAATTGCTAACATGGTAAAAGGTGTTAGCGAAGGTTACAAGACCGAACAAGAATTAGTAGGTGTAGGTTATCGTGCTTCTAACAAAGGACAAATGTTAGAATTATCATTAGGTTACTCACACAATATCAATTTCCAGTTACCTGTAGAAATTAAAGTTACTACAGCTTCTGAAAAAGGTGCAAATCCAAAAGTTACTTTGGAAAGTCACGACAAAGCATTGTTAGGAATGGTAGCAGCTAAGATCCGCAGCTTACGTAAACCTGAACCATACAAAGGAAAAGGTATCAAGTTCACCGGCGAAGTATTGCGTAGAAAAGCAGGTAAATCGGCAGCTAAGAAATAACAGTTAAAACGTTAACACATGGCATTAAATAAAATAGAAAAAAGAGAACGCTTGAAACACAGGATCAAGAAATCTCTTAAGACAACAACAAAGCAACACAGACTTTCAGTTTACAAAAGTAATTCTGAGATCTATGCGCAAATTGTTTTAGATGCAGAAGGTAAAACTATTATCGCTGCAGGTACGAACGATAAAAGTTTGAAGTCTGCTAAAGGAACAAAAACAGAAAAAGCAAAATTGGTTGGTAAACTTATCGCCGAAAGAGCTGTTGCTGCAGGTATCAGCGAAATTGTTTTTGATCGTAATGGTTTCATTTATCATGGTCGCATTAAAGCTTTGGCTGATGCTGCCCGCGAAAATGGTTTAAAATTTTAATTTGAAAAACAGATAAGATGTCTAAAGAAGGAGTAAAGCGCGTTAAATCGAGCGAAATAGAATTAAAAGATAAATTGGTGGCGATACAACGCGTTACCAAGGTAACAAAAGGTGGTCGTCACTTTAGTTTTGCTGCAATTGTTGTGGTTGGTAACGAAAAAGGTGTTATCGGTCACGGCCTTGGTAAAGCAAATGAAGTAACTGATGCTATCACTAAAGGCATTGAAGATGCTAAAAAGAGTTTGGTAAAGGTTTCTATTTTACATGGAACAGTTCCTCACTCTCAAGAAGGTAAATTTGGTGGTGCACGTGTATTTTTAAAACCTGCAGCTCATGGTACCGGTGTAATTGCAGGTGGTGCAATGCGCGCAGTATTAGAAAGTGTTGGTATTACCGATGTATTGGCAAAATCAAAAGGTTCAAGTAACCCGCACAATGTGGTTAAAGCAACTTTTGATGCGCTAACAAAAATGCGCGATTCAATTACTGTTGCGCAGCAACGTGGTATTACTTTAGATAGAGTATTTAACGGTTAATTATAAAGATCATGTCAAAAGTAAAATTAACATTAGTAAAAAGTTTCGCAAAAAGAACTCCGTCTCAACGCGCAACATTAACTGCACTTGGGTTCAAAAGAACTTACCAAGTGATAGAAAAGCAAACTAGCGCACCGGTTGATGGAATGATCGCCAAGGTGAAGCATTTATTGAAAGTAGAAAGTATATAAATAATTCAAGATGAAATTAAACTCATTAAGACCTTCAAAAGGTTCAGTAAAAAATAACTTCCGTCGTGGTCGCGGTCAAGGTTCCGGCGGTGGTGGAACTGCAACACGTGGACACAAAGGTGCTCAATCGCGTTCGGGTTATTCAAGTAAGCGTGGTTTTGAAGGTGGTCAAATGCCTTTGCAACGTCGTTTACCAAAATTTGGTTTTAAAAATGTTAACCGTATCGAACATCGCGGAATAAATTTAGCTGCTATACAACAATTGGCTGATAAATTAAAAGTAACAGAAATTACAAGCGAACTATTAATTAAAAATGGTTTGGCAAGCAAGAACGACCTTATCAAAATTTTAGGTAAAGGTGAATTGAAAACAAAATTAGATGTTAAAGTACACGCATTCACAGCAACTGCTAAAAAAGCAATTGAAGATAAAGGCGGAGTAGCAACTCAAGTAAAATAAAATATGAAGCGTTTTTTAGATACGTTACGCAATATTTGGGCAATTGAAGAACTAAGACAAAGGATCTTGATGACGCTTGCGTTGGTCTTGGTTTACCGTTTAGGTTCTTATGTTGTATTACCCGGTATTGATATCGCTGCACTTGATGATGCCCGCAGTAAAGCAGGTGATTCGGGTGGATTGGTAGGATTGATCAACATGTTCGCAGGTGGTGCATTTTTACGCGCATCTGTGTTCGGATTGGGCATCATGCCATACATTACAGCATCCATCATTATCCAATTATTAGGAATGGCAGTTCCTTATTTCCAAAAACTTCAACGCGATGGCGAAAGCGGTCGTAAAAAAATAAATCAGTTCACTCGTTTATTAACTATTGGTGTTACGGCAGTTCAAGCTCCTGGTTATATTGCATCTATCAAACAAACTGCACCAAATGCATTTGCCGATACATCAACATTCTGGTGGGTACAAACAATTTTGATCCTCGTTACAGGTACAATGTTCGTAATGTGGTTAGGTGAGCGTATCACCGATAAAGGTTTAGGAAACGGAATTTCGTTGATCATCATGATCGGTATCATTTCACGTTTACCTTTCGCATTCTTATCAGAAGTAAAATCAAGAACATCAGGTAATGGTGGTTTGATCATCTTCTTAATTGAGATCGTATTATTATTAATGGTGATAATTGGTTGTATCTTGCTCGTCCAAGGTACGCGACGAATACCGGTGCAATTCGCCAAAAAAATTGTTGGTAACAAACAATACGGCGGCGTTCGTCAATACATTCCTTTAAAAGTAAATGCAGCAGGTGTAATGCCGATCATTTTCGCGCAAGCTATCATGTTCATTCCGGCAGCAGTTGCTGGTTTTTCAAGCAGCACCGGTGGTATATTCCAAGATCGTTATGGATTTTGGTATAATTTGATCTTCGCTGTGATGATCATTTTATTTACGTATTTCTACACCGCCATCATGGTAAATCCAAAAAATTTAGCTGATGATATGAAACGTAATGGCGGATTTATTCCTGGTGTTAAGCCTGGAAATAAAACAGCCGAATTTATCGACGCAGTTATGAATCGTATCACATTGCCGGGATCATTATTCCTTGCAGGTGTTGCTATCATGCCGTCGTTCGCACAAAAACTTGGAGTAAATAGTGCCTTCGCTGATTTTTATGGAGGAACATCATTGTTGATCTTAGTTGGTGTGGTATTGGATACATTACAACAAATTGAAACGTATTTATTGAATCGTCACTACGATGGGTTGATGAAGTCGGGTAGGATAAAGGGTCGTGGCGCTAATGCTATGATGGTTCAACAAGGATAACATATGGCGAAACAAGCGAACATTGAAATAGATGGAACTATTATTGAAGCGTTAAGTAACGCGATGTTTCGTGCAGAATTAGAGAATGGACATATTGTAACGGCACATATTTCGGGTAAAATGAGGATGCACTACATCAAAATTTTACCGGGAGATAAAGTGAAACTGGAAATGAGCCCTTACGATCTAACAAAAGGAAGAATAACGTTTAGATATAAATAAAGGAATTTAAAAAGTAGAAACGATGAAAGTAAAAGCATCAATAAAGAAAAGAAGTGTGGATTGCATCATTGTGCGCCGTAAAGGTAAATTGTATGTGATCAACAAAAAGACACCGAAATTCAAACAAAGACAAAAGTAATTTAAAAAATTAAAGAGAAAATATGGCACGTATAGCTGGTATAGATCTACCAAAAAATAAAAGAGGAGTAGTAGGATTGACCTACATCTTTGGCATTGGTCCAAGCAGAGCCGCTAAGATCCTTAAAGATTGTGGCATTAGCAACGATAAAAAAGTATCCGAGTGGAGCGATGATGAACAAAATGCGATCCGTAATTTCATCAACTCGGGTTTTAAAGTAGAAGGTGCATTGCGTTCAGAAGTTCAACTACACATCAAACGTTTGGTTGATATCAATAGCAATCGCGGACAACGTCACCGTAACGGTTTACCGGTTCGCGGACAACGTACAAAAACAAACGCACGTACTCGTAAGGGACGTCGTAAAACAATTGCCAACAAGAAAATGGCAACTAAATAATAATTAAGTATAGTATTTAAATACAATGGCTAAACAACAACAACAAACAACCACACCAGCTGCGAAAACAACAACTCGCAAGAGAACTGTAAAAGTAGAAGCAAGTGGAGAAATGCATATCAACGCTACGTTCAACAATATCATTATTTCGTTGACCAACATGGCAGGACAAGTTATTTCTTGGAGCAGTGCAGGTAAAATGGGATTCCGTGGTTCAAAAAAGAACACACCTTATGCAGCGCAAATGGCAGCATCAGATTGTGGTAAAGTAGCATTTGAAGCAGGATTACGTAAAGTAAAAGTTTATGTAAAAGGTCCGGGTGCAGGAAGAGAGAGCGCTATTCGTAGCATCGCAGCAGCAGGTATTGAGGTTTCGGAAATTGTGGACATTACACCAATGCCTCACAATGGATGTCGTCCTCCAAAACGTCGTCGCGTATAAAGAAATTCATTCCGAAGGAATTTTTCCAACGGAATAAATAAGCCAGCCTTGTTAGGTCACAGGGTTTGGAGTTGCGGGGTAAAGCCCACGTAACTTAAATAATAAAAGAAGAACAAAAAGAAAAGAACAATTATTTAAAATGGCAAGGTACACTGGTCCAAAATCAAAGATCGCTCGTAAGTTCAAGGAACCCATATTCGGTCCTGACAAAGCGTTAGAAAAAAAGAATTACCCTCCGGGGCAACATGGTAACACTAAAAAACGTGCTAAACAAAGTGAATATGCAATTCAGTTAATGGAAAAGCAAAAAGCAAAGTACACGTATGGAATACTTGAAAAACAGTTCGCTCGTATATTCGATAAAGCAGCTCGTGCACATGGTATCACCGGTGAAGTGTTATTACAATTGATCGAAAGCAGATTAGATAATGTGGTTTACCGTATGGGAATTGCACCTAGTCGTCGTGCTGCTCGTCAATTGGTATCTCATGCACATATCACTGTAAATGGTGCCGTGGTTAACGTGGCATCGTACACCTTAAAACCGGGTGATGTGGTAAGTGTTCGCGAAAAATCAAGATCACTCGAACCAATAGTGAACTCTATAGCAAGTACAGTTAATAAATACGCCTGGATGGATTTCGATAAAGGAACCATGACAGGAAAGTATATGAACCGTCCTGAAAGATCACAAATTCCTGAGAACATCAAGGAACAATTGATCGTCGAGTTGTACTCTAAATAATTTTTTAATTTTTATAACTTAATAAACTATATAATATGGCAATTTTAAATTTCGTTAAACCCGACAAGGTTATCATGATCAACTCTACGGAGACTGAAGGACAATTTGAATTCAGACCACTAGAGCCCGGATTTGGTATCACCATTGGGAATTCTTTACGCCGTATTTTGTTATCGTCTTTGGAAGGTTTTGCTATCACTAGCATTAAAATAGAAGGTGTTGATCATGAATTTTCTACGATCAAAGGTGTTGTTGAAGACGTTACCGAGATAATCTTGAACTTAAAACAAGTACGTTTCAAAAAACAAATTGATAACCACGATATCGAAAAAGTGGTTGTACATTTTGCAGGCAGCGAAAAATTCACTGCAGGCGATATCGGAAAATATGTAAATGGATTCCAAATTTTAAATCCGGATCTGGTTATCTTCAATTGTGATGTAGCTGTTCGTTTAAAAATGGAAATTACCATTGAAAAAGGACGCGGTTATGTTCCTGCTGAAGAGAACAAAACAAATAACGCAACTGCTGGTACAATTTTCATCGATTCTATTTACACGCCAATTAAGAATGTAAAATATACGATCGAGAATTATCGTGTTGAACAAAAAACTGACTTTGAACGTTTGATATTAGATATCATTACCGATGGTTCTATTCATCCAAAAGAAGCGTTGAAAGAAGCGGCGAAGATCTTGATATTCCACTTCATGTTATTCTCTGACGAAAAAATTACGTTGGATGCAGAAGAAAAACGTAATGAAGAAGAATTTGATGAAACAAGTTTACACATGCGTCAGTTATTAAAGACCAAGTTAGTTGACATGGATCTTTCGGTGCGCGCATTAAATTGCTTAAAAGCTGCAGATGTTGAAACATTAGGAGAGCTTGTATCATTCAACAAGAACGACCTTTTGAAATTCCGCAACTTTGGTAAAAAATCATTAACCGAATTAGAAGACCTTGTACAAACTAAAGGTTTACAATTTGGAATGAACGTTGCAAAATATAAATTAGATAAGGATTAAGTAATAAGATTACAGATCACAAATTGCAGATCACAAATTTGCAATCTGGAATCTGAAATCTGCAATCATAAAACAAAATGAGACACGGAGATAAAATAAATAATTTAGGACGCAAAAGCGCTCACAGAAAAGCGATGTTAGCTAATATGGCTATTTCGTTGATAGAGCACAAGCGCATCTTTACTACTTTGGCAAAAGCAAAAGCATTACGTTTATATGTTGAGCCATTGATCACAAAAGGTAAAGTTGATAGTCAACATAACAGAAGAACGGTATACGCTTATCTTCAAAATAAAGAAGCTATCGGTATCTTGTTCAAAGATGTTGCGGCAAAAGTTGGTGAAAGAAAAGGTGGTTATACCCGCATCATCAAAACCGGAAACAGACAAGGTGATGCAGCCGAAATGGCTTTAATTGAGTTGGTTGATTTCAATGAGATCTATACAAATACAAAAACAGCCGGTACAGAGAAAAAACCTAAAACCCGTCGTAGTCGCGCTAAAAAAACAGGCGCTAAAACTGAGGGTACTGAGACCGCTACTGAAGAATAAAACGTTAAATTTAACATACAAAGGCTGCCCAAAAGGCGGCCTTTTTTTGTTTTCCGGCCTAAAAGTTAAAACGGAGGTTATCATCAATAAAGCCCTCAAAACCACCATTTTTGCAAAAAAGTTTGCAAAAAATTCACTAATATTGGAATACAGAAAATCAAAATTAATGACTAGAACAAGGCTAAGAAACATAGGCTTTTCCCTATTGTTTATTTTTTCGGCAGTATTATCGTATTCTCAGAATCCTAATTATGTTTTCACAGCTGACTCCCTAAAAGGTTTTGATCAGCAGAGCGCATTGATGCAAATGCGTCAGCAAGTTTTTGATCCGGGCGATTACAAAGGATTTATGTTTTTACAAAAACGTAACTTTATCAATAATAAATATCATTTAGTAAACTATTCTTCATCTTCACCTTCTACAAATTATTCTGCTAAGATCCCAAATCAAAACAACTGGATAAATGCTGCACCTTGTGTTAACGAAGGTTTTGAGGCAGGAAATATTAGCGGTTGGAGTTGCACCATCGGTCCTAATAACTCAACTTCTCTAGCATGTAATTATGGTCCTTTGCCAACTGCAACAACGCTTGGTGCTCCTAATTGTGTTATTCAAACAACTCCATTTTTTGACCCGATCGTTGGAGCAATTCCTAATTCTCCTTTCCCTGGAAACAAAGTTGTAAAAATGAACGACGGAAGTGTTGCTACAAATCCGTTCAACGTAGTTCGTTTAGCACAAACAGTTCCGGTAACATCAGCTAACTTTTTATATGAGTTCGCATATATTGCCGTAATGAATGGTGTTCATGGATGTTGCGAACAACCGTACATGTATGTAAGGATCCGTGATTGCATAGGAATTTTACAAACTTGTCCTGTATTTAGTATCACTCCTCCAAGCGCAGGTTGTCCTGGTACAGGCCCAACTACATGGAGTGTAAATGGAAATAATCCTCCTGATAAATTCAACACCTCTTGGCAAAAATATTCTATCGATCTTACAGCATTCATTAACTCTTGCGTTACCATTGAAGTGACTGTTGGTGATTGTACATTTGGTGGACACTATGGTTATGCGTACTTCGATTCTAATTGTACAAACTTTGGTATCACATTAAATAACTCTACTGTTTTTTCTGCACCAACACTTACCGTTAATATTCCTGCACCTTGTGCAACTACTGCAACATTATCTGCACCGGGCGGATTGAATCCTTACCTTTGGAATGGTCCTCCACTAAGTGCAATTGTAAATAACACTAATCAAACAATTAGCACAGCTGTTCCGGGCGATTATACCTTATCAATGACACCGGTTGGTGCTTGTAATCCTATCACACGTATTGTACGTTTATCTTTTGTTCCACCACTTGGCGCATTTGCTACACCTACAGCAATTTGTTCGGCAGGAAGTAATACGGTATCCGTCTTAACAGCCACAGGTGCGACTAATTATACGTGGACAACTTTGCCACCCGTCTTTACCTCTACAGTTGCCGTCAGTCCAACAGCAACAACAATTTATACGGTCACGGGAAATACTTCCACGTGTACAACAACGCAAACACTTCAGGTCACGGTTAATGCAAGTCCTACTGTTGCGGCAAATTCAAGCAGCAACGTTTTATGTTCGGGAGGAAACGTTACTTTAACTGCAAGTGGCGCTACAACTTACACTTGGTTGCCGGGACCATTGATTGGCGCATCGGTAGTTGTGAGTCCTACTGCGACAACAAATTATACTGTCCTCGGG
>JAHEYC010000073.1:14395-18055 GCA_023251775.1 Sphingobacteriaceae bacterium
GCTTGCCATAACAGTTATTGCATCGCCAACGGTTACAGCCTTTAGCAGTGCAGCAACAGTTTGTGCAGGAGGTAGTGCAAATTTATTTGCCGGCGGAGCATTTACTTATACATGGCAACCCGGAAATTTAGTTGGATCAAATGTTGTAGTTACACCAACTGCAACAACGATCTATACTGTAACAGGAACAATTCTTTCATGTACAGATACAGAAACTGTGCAGGTAGCGGTGCAAAACGGACCAACAGTTACTATCGTTTCCAATCCAACAACTGTTTGTAGTAGTTCGGGTGGAAGTGCAACGCTCATTGCGAGTGGAGCAGTAAGTTATACGTGGATGCCGGGATTTGTTATTTCTCCAACACTTGTGATAACACCAACAGCAACTACAGTTTATACCGTGACGGGAGCGAGCGCATTGTTGTGTTTGTCTACAACAACCATTTCATTTTCGGTTACTGCAACACCAACATTAAATATTGTTCAATCATCAACTGCAATTTGTGCGGGTAGTTCTGCAACACTTACAGGAAGTGGTGCAACTTCTTATACATGGCAACCCGGAGCATTAACAACACCGGTGATCGTTGTTAGTCCAGCTGCAAACACAACTTATACTTTAACCGGTGCAAACGGAAGTTGTATCAGTACTAAAACTGTTGCATTAGTTGTGAATGCAAATCCTACGGTCACCGCCATTAGTTCGCCAACTGTTTTGTGTAGTGGAAATTCAAGTACACTAACTTCGAGTGGCGCGCTTACGTACACATGGAATCCTGGAGCATTGATCGGAGTCACTGTGGCTGTTACACCGGCAAGTACCACAAATTATACAGTAACCGGAAGTAATGCTGCGGGATGCACAGCAACTGCCGCAACACAAGTTTCAGTAAATATAACTCCAACAGTAACACCTGCAGCATCACCAACACAAATCTGCGTTGGTTCATCTTCAACATTAACTGCGGTAGGTGCAACAACGTATACTTGGAATCCGGGTAACTTAAACGGTGCAAGTGTAGTTGTTTCTCCAATCGTAACAACTATTTATACAGTATCTGGTTCAAACGGAAATTGTACAAGTGCTACACGAACTATTCAAGTACTAGTGAATCCAATTCCAACCGTTTCCGCGGTAAGTAATCCAACTGTTATTTGTGCGGGTAATTCAGCAACATTAACAGGAAGTGGAGCAACTACATATACATGGAATCCCGGAGCAATTATTGGATCTCCTATTGTCGTCTCTCCAACCATAAACACAACATATACAGTTATTGGTTCTAATGGAACATGTACCAGCTCTGCTGTTGTGAGTGTTTCTGTAAATGGAACACCAACATTGATCGCTACTGCAAATCCAACAAGTTATTGCGCAGGTAGTGGAGGCACATCTACATTAACAGGAAGTGGTGCATTAACGTACACTTGGAATCCCGGTCCATTAGCCGGAGCCACAGTAGTAGTTGCTCCATTAGTAACAACTACATATACCTTAGGTGGAACAAATGCTGCGGGTTGTGTTTCAACTAGAACGGTTGTGTTAACCGTAATTCCAATTCCAACACTTAACGTTACTGCATCTCCAACTGCAATTTGTGTTGGTAATTCAACAACATTAACTGCAACCGGCGCTACAACATATACATGGAATCCCGGCGCATTAGTGGGAGCGAGTGTTGCAGTTTCTCCTGCAGTAAATACAACTTATACTGTTACCGGTGGAAATGGTGTTTGTACAGCAACTGCATCTATTTTAGTTGTAGTAAATGCAAATCCAACTATTACAGCGAGCAGGGTACCAACAGTTATTTGTACCGGAGGTTCATCTACATTAAGTGCAGTAGGTGCTTTAACTTATACTTGGAATCCTGGTGCGCTAATTGGAACTCCGGTTACAGTTTCTCCATTAGTAACAACAAATTATACGGTTACAGGAACAAATGCGGCAGGATGTACAGCAACTGCTGTTACACAGGTCTCAGTAAATATTACACCAACATTAAATCCTGTTGCTAATCCAACAGCAATTTGTTTAGGTGGCACATCAACTTTATCTACAGGTGGTGCAACTACGTATACTTGGAATCCTGGAAATCTTTCCGGATCTAGTGTTACTGTTTCTCCTGCTGCAACAACAATTTATACAGTTACAGGCGCAACAGGAAATTGTACAGATACAAAAACCGTTAACCTTGTTGTTAATCCAATACCAACTGTTGCTGCAGTAGCTAATCCGGTATTGATATGCGCTGCAAGTTCTGCAACACTTACAGGTAGCGGTGCAACAACGTATACATGGTTACCGGGTCCTTTAGTTGGAGCAACCGTTGTAGTTAATCCAACCGTTACAACCACATACACAGTTATCGGAAGCAGTTTATCATGTACAAGTACAGCAACTGTTACAATAAATGTGAACGGAACACCAACTATTATTGCAACTGCAAATCCAACAAATATTTGTAGCAGCACAGGTGGCACATCCACATTGAGCGCAGTAGGTGCGGTAACATATACTTGGAATCCCGGCGCATTAGTTGGAGCAAGTGTAGTTGTTACACCAATTATTAGTACAACTTACACAGTTAGCGGTTCATCAGCAGCGGGATGTATAGGAACTAAAACCGTATTTATTTTAATTACACCAACACCAACACTTAATCCAATTGCATCACCGACATCCATTTGTATTGGAGGATCATCTACATTAAGTACAACCGGTGCTACAACATATACATGGATGCCGGGTGCATTAACCGGAAGTAGTGTAGTAGTGTCACCAATTATTTCTACAACATATACTGTCACAGGAACAAATGGAATTTGTAATACATCAGCAACTGTTGCTGTAATTCTAAATCCAAATCCAACGGTTACGGCAGTTTCAAATCCAACTGCAATTTGTATTGGTAACACTGCAACATTAACGGGCAGTGGAGCTTTAACATATACTTGGAATCCAGGATTATTAGTTGGAACATCAGTTACTGTTTCACCTGCGGTGACAACAATTTATACTGTCACAGGAACAAACGCCTCGGGTTGTACAGGAACTACAACAGTTCAATTAATTGTAAATCCTTTACCAACAGTTACAGCTGTTGCAAATCCAACAGGAATTTGTCAGGGTAGTGGAGGTTCTTCAACATTAACTGCTAGTGGTGCTTCAACGTATACATGGAATCCTGGCGCACTCATAGGTACAACTGTTGTGGTAACTCCTGTCATCACTACAGTTTATACTGTTACAGGAACATCTACTTTAGGTTGTACTTCTACACGAACAGTTAGTGTTCAGATAATTCCAAATCCAACTGTTACAGCAACTGCAACTCCGGTGGCTATTTGCGCGGGAGGTTCATCTACATTAACCGGAACAGGTGCTACAACGTATTCTTGGAACCCCGGTGCATTAACAGGATCTTCTGTTGTTGTGAGTCCTACCACAACTACAACTTACACTTTAATTGGAGCGAACGCACAATGTTTAAGTTCCCCTGCAACTGTTCAAGTAATAGTAAATCCTTTACCAACATTTACGCTTTCAACAGCAATTCCAACTGTTTGTAGTGGACAAAACGTTCTCATAAATGTGTTAGGTACGCACACATCATTTACTGCACAGCCTGGAAATATTTTCGGAACAACCGTGTTTGT
>JAHEYC010000074.1 GCA_023251775.1 Sphingobacteriaceae bacterium
TACTTAGAGAATTCAGTTACAAGATTATCGTAACACAAATAATAAACGCCTTTTTTAAGATTATCTATTCCAATATTTTTTCCGAAACCTTTTTTGACCACTACGCCATACGAGTCGTAAACTTCGTAAGCTGTTTCATCACTAAAATCAATTGATTTATTTTTTGCAACGGCAAAGCTTGGTTTTTGTGTACTTGAATTAACCGAGATCTCTTTTGAATAACGAGATAAGCTTGCATTTCCTTTTTGTTTCACGCGGAATTTATTTTCGCCGCTGTGCATTTTTACTTGGAAAGCGTAATCGTGATTATCAGGACTTCCTGCACCATTTACTTCTCCAACAGGGATCCATTTGTTCCACTTGAAAGTTTCGATAACATATGGTAAAGCACCTGATTCGTTCTTTGTTGTCCACTTTAATAATCCTGTTTCAGAGATATTCATCACCAACACATCAAAGGTTGGTTTTGGTTTAAGATCATCAGCATTTAATACTTTAGGTAAACATCCTTCTTTGTGAACGATCTCTACAATAACTTCTTCACCAAATTTTAATTGTAATGCCGCAAGATCAATTTCAAAAGCGCTTGAGTTTGTTTCATCTGTAGTGATCTTCCCATTAACTTTTATCTCTTGTGCGCAAAAACCTACTCCACTATTTCCGAAATAATTTTGTACAAAAAGGTTCTTGTTTTGATACTTCCCCTCTATTATGATCACACCTGCATTTGTTTTACCAACTAAAACGGTTAGAAAAAGTAATGCTAATAGATTCTTCATATTCAATTTATTTATGGACAAAAGTAGCCAAAAAATCGTCGAATCACAATATTTTCCTTAATTTAACAATAAGAAAAAGTACCGCTACGAATGTTAATAACCCAACTAAAACGAGGTAGTTGCGGCGATAGTGTGTTCGTATGTTTTTCAGGTCCTTGCGGTAACTCCAGATGAGGTAACCTATAAAAACAACAACAAAAATGATTGTGAATAAAATTCTTCCGGGTGTGAACATGCGGCAAAGTTAAACTAAACATTTAATTTTGCTTCAATTTGTGAAACTACATTCCATCAAAATAGCGCTTTTCTTTGTCCTTATTAGCTCCTTTTTAACAAGCTCAACTATCTCTAAAGCCTTTGAGGCTCTAAGCATTCACGATTATTTCAAGGCTCGAAAGTTATTCTATTCTCTTAATAAGAAACATTATGACTCGCAGGCCTGTTACGGCTTGGCGGTGATCTTTAGCCGAAACAATAATCCATTTTACAATATGGATAGCGCTTGTAAATACACTCATATCAGCCTAAACTGTTTAGAGGCAAGATCACCAGATCCGCTACCGGCGGGCTTTTCAGCCGATCGCCAAAGTATTCAACAACTCCTCGATTCAATTTCGTTCAAGCAACTGAAAGTGTGTTTATTAGAGAATTCAATTAAAGTATACAATGATTTTCTTGCAAAAAATTATCTTGCTTCAGATAAATATCGAAAAGCTGCCATGGCCAATCGCGATGAGTTAGAATACAATCATATCCTAGATATTAACATAAGCGATAGTGCTCATCTTTTTATGATCGAACATCCCTTAAGTGTTTTTAAAGAAGAGGCATTTAAGTTAATGGAAAGGCAGGTATTTGAAGAGATCACGAAAGAACGAAAAGAAGAGAACTATATTTATTTTATACAACATCATCGCAAAAATTCAAATCTAAATAATGCTTTTGATGCATTACTTGAATTGTACAAAAACACAAAGAACAAAACCGGTGTAGCAGCTTTCATTAAAAATTATCCAAACGCCTTACATCGATCGGAAGCGTGGCAATTATTATTTACCCTTAGTGTAAAAACATTTACAAAAGAAGAATTAGAGAATTTTATCACAACGTATCCCGATTTTCCTTTCAAGAATTCTATTTTGAAAGAGATGCAACTCAACGATCTTGTTTTAATTCCCGTTGAGAAAAACGAACGCATTGGTTTTGCCGATACCACCGGAAAAATATTAATTGAGCCGATTTACGATGAAGTAAATGATTTTAGAGAAGGATTAAGTATTGTGCACAAAAACGATTCGGTATTCTTTATCAATAAAGAAAATGTAAATACACTCGGACGTATTTTTACGGATGCACTTCCATTTCACAATGGTTTGGCGCCTGTAAAAGTAAAAGATAAATGGTTCTTGATCGACAGACTTGGTGAAATTAGATCGGATGCATTTGATGAAGTGAACGAATTAAGCGAAGACCTTTACATTGTAAAACAAAGTAATTTTTATTGTGCCATTGATGAGTACGCACAAAAGGCTTACCCTTGTAAATTTGATAAATTGGGAGATTTTAAAAATGCTTGCGCTTATTATCAACTCGAAGGTAAATATGGTTTTTTAACCAAGAACGGTTATGTACACAAACCCGAATTCGAATGGATCTCTGATTTTGGAGCAAACGGTTTGGCCATTTACAAACTCAATAATAAATTTGGTTTGGTAAGAAATAATGGCAAGATATTGCTTGAGCCAAAATACGATCTTATACAAGTTTGCACAGAAAATATTTATTTACTTGTCCTCAATAATTCTTATGGCTTCTACTCTTCCAACGCATGTTTTTTAAGTGAGATAATTTACGACTACGAAAAAGAACGTCCAATTAAATTTTACACAAACGGAACTGTTCTTAAACTTTTGAAAAAGAAAAGTGAGGCTTTAATGGATCTTAACGGAAGAATAAGTATTGATTTTAATACGTATCAGGAAATTGGTTTTGCCTCTAACGGACTTATTCGAATTAAAAAGAATAATAAATATGGATTTGTAGATAGAAAGTTAACTACTGTTATTCCATTAAAATATTTAACAGCAACCGATTTTGAAGATAGTCTTGCCCTTGTAACAACTAAAAAGGGTTTTCAACTTATAAACATCAACGGTCAAGAGGTTATTAACTCTTTTGATAAGATCGAAAAGCTTTCAAGAGGAATGTATTTAACGCAAACCGATGAACGCAGCGCTTTATATTACAAAAAAAGCGTGCAAATATTGCCAAGTATCAGTTCCTACGAACTTTACGGAAAATACCTCATTTTATACCTTGCAAGCGGTGAAATAAAAATTGTAAGAACCTGAGTTTATTTATACATTTGTCGCTCAAAATCTCACAATTATTTTATCATGATAGCAACAGCAACAAAAATTCACAACTTTAGCGCGGGTCCGGGTATTTTACCAATTGATGTTTTAAAACAAGCATCCGAAGCCTGCATCAATTTTGATAATATGGGTCTTTCTCTTTTAGAGATCTCTCATCGCAGCAAAAATTTTATTGCAGTAATGGATGAGGCCCGTCAATTAGTAAAAGATCTTTTTGAGGTTGGAAGCGATTATGAAGTATTGTATTTGGGTGGTGGCGCAAGCACGCAATTTGCTATGGTGCCTTATAATTTATTGACCGAAACCGGATATGCAGCTTATGTGAATACAGGAGTTTGGGCAAGTAAAGCCATTAAAGAAGCAAAAATATTAGGCAATGTAAAAGTGCTGGCTTCTTCGGAAGATAAAAAATTTACATATGTTCCTAAAGGATACGAGATCCCAAAAGATGCAGATTATTTTCACTGCACTTCTAACAATACCATTTTCGGAACTCAAATGAAAGCATTTCCAAAAAGCCCGGTGCCGTTGGTATGCGATATGAGTTCAGATATTTTTAGTCGTAAAGTAAATGCAAAAGATTTTTCGTTGATCTATGCTGGCGCGCAAAAAAATATGGGTCCTGCCGGAAGCACCATGATATTAGTAAAAAAAGATATTCTCGGAAAGAACGGACGCAAACTATTATCGATGTTAGATTACAATTGCCACATTAAAGGCGAAAGTATGTTCAATACACCTCCTGTATTTCCGGTATATGTAAGTTTGCTTACATTACGTTGGTTAAAACAAAATGGCGGTATTGAATGGATCGAAAAAATAAATCAAGCCAAAGCGGATGCTTTATATAACGAGATCGATCGTAATTCTTGCTTTGCAGGAACCGTTGCAAAAGAAGATCGCAGTTTTATGAATGTTTGTTTTTTACCAACTAAGCCTGAGTACGAAGCTGAGTTTGATAAATTGGCAAAAACTTATAATCTAAGCGGCATTAAAGGACATCGTGATGTTGGCGGATATCGTGCTTCATTATACAATGCTTTACCATTAGAAAGCGTAAATGCTTTGGTAGACGCCATGAAAGAATTTGAAAAGAAATTCGCGTAATTCTTTTTACCAAATTAAGCCACTAATTACACGAAGAAAACACTAATCTAACTGTAATTAAAACCAAGTTTATTGCACAAATTAGTGCAATGATTTTCAATTAACATTTCACAAAGAGGTTTGAGTTAATTAGTGTAATTAGTGCCAAAAAAACGCTATAGTATATAAATCCATTCAGAAAAAAATAATTAAGATCATTTAGGTTTTTTAATTTTAATAGTACATTTGCACCTTTAAAATTGAAGCGTGCATAGCATTGAACCTTTTTATAATTGGCGACATTTATATGTAGCGGCGGAAGATCCGCACTCGCCTTTTTATGCGCGCGAGTATAGCGAGTTTGAATACAGCAATACTATTTACAATTATTTCATCCATCCGCAATGGGATGATATTGGCAGCGAGACCATGTACATCAAGATCTTGTTTGTTGATTATGTTGAGAATTACGCCATCATTGAACTTTTAGGAGAATGGAACGATGCGATAAATAATGACATCATGTTCTTAAAACGCGATATCATTGATGAGATGGGATATTTAGGCGTAAATAAATTTATAATCATCGGTGAGAATATATTGAACTTCCATAGCAGCGACGATAGTTATTACGAAGAATGGTTTGATGATAACGGCGAAAGCGGTTGGATCGTTTTTTTGAATTTTCGCGATCATGTATTAAAAGAATTTCAAAAAGCACACATCGATTATTATTTTGTGTCGGGTGGCGAACTCGATGAATTCGAATGGCGAAAATTCTCCCCGGGCCAAGTTTTTGGCAATGTATGCAAAGTAATTAGCAAACGTTTGGGTTGATCTTCTTAGGTAAAGTATAAATTAACCTAAATGTTAGAAAAAACCTTAATAAAAACCTCAAATAAAGAGGCTAAAAATCATTCCTTACCTATCTTTGTATCCTTAAATTAAACAAACGTGACCTTAATAAAAAGTATTTCAGGAATAAGAGGAACCATTGGCGGAAAACCCGGCGATGGTTTGAGTCCGCTCGATATTGTAAAATTTACCTCGGCATATGCCACTTGGTTAAAAGAAAATAGCAATTCAAAAACATTAAAAGTTTTAATTGGTCGTGATGCGCGCATTAGCGGCGATATGGTTAGTCGCACCGTTGCGGGCACATTAATGGGAATGGGAATTGATGTGATAGATGCAGGATTAAGTACAACACCAACCGTTGAAGTTGGTGTAACTGAATTAAAAGCAGATGGCGGAATTATTTTAACCGCTAGTCATAATCCAAAACAGTGGAATGCTTTAAAATTATTGAATGGTAAAGGTGAATTTATTAGCGAAGCAGATGGACAACGAATTTTAACTTTGGCCGAGGAACAAGATTTTAATTACAGTGAGGTAGGGCAAATTGGAACTTACAATATTAATGTGGATCTGTTAAGCGTTCACATTCAAAAAATATTAAAATTACCTTATGTAAATATCAAAGCAATTAAGGAAAGAGATTTTTCGGTGGTAGTTGATGCGGTAAATTCCAGCGGTGCGTTTGCAGTGCCTGCTTTATTAAGAGCTTTAGGTGTTACAAATATTCATGTGATCAACGAAGAAGCAAACGGACATTTTGCGCATAACCCGGAACCATTGCCCGAACATTTAACTGAATTAAGTGCTACTATTTTAAAAAAGAAAGCGCATTTAGGAATTAGCGTTGATCCTGATGTGGATCGTTTGGCTTTGGTTTGCGAAGATGGAGAAATGTTTGGTGAAGAATATACTTTGGTGGCGGTTGCTGATTATGTTTTGCAACATCACCCAAAAGGAAATACGGTTAGTAATTTATCGAGCACTCGCGCTTTAAGAGATGTCACCGAAAAACAAGGCGGCAACTATTCGGCCAGCGCGGTTGGAGAAGTGAATGTTGTGCGCATGATGAAAGAAACCAATGCTAAAATTGGCGGCGAAGGAAATGGTGGAATTATTCTACCGGAATTACATTATGGACGTGATGCTTTAGTTGGAGTTGCCATTTTCTTAACGCATTTGGCAAAATACGGCAAACCTGTTTCGATGTTGCGCCGATCGTATCCAAATTATTTTATCTCCAAAAATAAAATTGAACTAACGCCTTCTATAAACGTTGATAAAGTATTAGACAGTATAAAATTGAAATATGCTAAGCAACCTATTAATTCCATCGACGGTGTAAAAATAGAATTTGATCATGAGTGGGTGCATTTGCGTAAGAGCAATACAGAACCGATCATTCGTATCTACAGCGAAAGCGATAGCATGTCAACCGCCGATAGTTTGGCCAACAAGATCATTAACGATATAAAAGAGATCATTAAGAATTAAAGTTTTAGAGGCAGAAACCACAGAGATGCTTCGCATCTCACGGAGTTTTTCACAGAGGTCACAAAGAAGAAAGTGTAAATCCCCCTATTTCTGCGGTTAGTGAGCTCTGCGTTCTCTGTTTATACCTCTGTGAAGCGCCAAAGGCCCTCTGTGGTTTCTGCCTCTAAAATCCTAATATTTATTCGTAAATTTGTAATTCAAAAAACACACCTATTCTATCAGAAATGAAGATCTATTTAGATAACGCTGCAACTACCAAATTGGATGATGCTGTATTGGAAGCAATGATCCCCGTAATGCGTGAGGAATATGGAAATCCATCTTCTATTCATGGGTCGGGAAGAAAAGTGCGCAGCTTAATTGAAGGCGCTCGTAAAACTGTTGCCAAACTTTTAAATGTAACTCCGGCCGAAATTTTCTTTACATCAGGCGGAACAGAAGCAGATAATACGGCTATAGTTCAAACAGTTGAAAATCATAATATTACACATATTATATCAAGTAAAATTGAGCATCACGCGGTTGAGCATACAGTGAGTGTTCTCGAGAAAAAAGGAAAGGTAAAAGTATCTTGGGTAAACATTGATAAAAAAGGCAATGTTGATCTTAACCATCTCGAAGAATTATTAAAAAACAATCCTCGCACATTAGTTTCTTTAATGCATGCTAACAATGAAATTGGAACGCTTTTACCAATAAAAGAAGTTGGAGAATTGTGTGCCAAATACAATGCCTTTTTTCATAGCGACACTGTGCAAACTGTTGGACATTATCCTCTTGACCTAAAAGACATAAAGATTCACTTCATTACGTGTGCGGCTCATAAATTCCATGGACCAAAGGGTGTTGGGTTTTTGTATATCAATCATACAGTAAAAATTGATCCGTTCATTAATGGCGGTTCGCAAGAGCGAAATATGCGTGGAGGAACAGAAAATGTTTATGGCATTATTGGTTTAGCAAAAGCCTTAGAGATCTGTTATAAAGAAATGGATGAGCACATTACTTATATCTCGGGTTTAAAGGCCTATATGATGCAAAAATTAAGGGATTCTATCCCCGGAATTACGTTCAATGGAGAGACAGAAGCTAGCAAATCGTTGTATACTGTATTAAATTGCTGTTTCCCTAAGCATCCCAATGCCGAAATGCTCCTTTTTAACCTCGATATAGCCGGAATTTACGCCAGCGGAGGCAGTGCCTGTACTAGCGGCAGTAACCAGGGAAGCCACGTCCTGAGAGGGATTGGAGCCGATATGGACCGTCCATCTGTACGTTTTAGCTTTTGCAAGCATAACAACAAAGAAGAGATCGACTTTGTAGTAAAAAAGCTCACAGAACTCTTTGCCATAGAGCAAACGGCTTGATCTTTTAGCTAAAAAAACCGTTTGGAATCACAAAAAAATCACTATATTTGCCCCTCTAAAACTATAAAAAAGTAAAATGTTAATTGTACAGATAAAAGAAGGCGATACCATCGAAAAAGCCTTAAAAAAATACAAAAAGAAATTCGAGAAGACCGGAGTTGTAAAACAATTACGCGTTCGTAAGCAATTTATTAAGCCTTCAATTCGTCGTCGCGAAGAGATCATCAAAGCAGTGTACAAACAAAAATTGCAAGAAGGAACACTCGATAAGTAATATCTTTTAAAAGAAATTTCTGGAAATCCTAAGCTGAATGTTTAAATTCGGTTTAGGATTTTTTGTTTCATGGCGGTAAGTGAAGTAACAGTAGCGAATTTTTTAAGTTATCTGCAAAAGGTAAAAAAGCTAAGCAGCCATACTATTATCTCGTACAAAAACGATCTTGAACAATTCAATTTATTTTTATTGGAAGAATGTGGTGTAAAAGATATCACCAAAGCAAACCATCAACATGCCCGCGGATTTATTGCAAAATTAATTGATGAAAAAAATTCGGCAAGCACAGCTAACCGAAAACTCTCGTGCCTAAAGGCCTTTTATAAATATTGTTTGCAGCAAGATCTTATTAAAGTAAATACCATTTCAAAAGTGCAAGGACCAAGAACTACCAAAAAATTACCTGTCTTTATGGAAGAGGCCGACATGGAAAAGTTGCTAAAAGGGTTGGAATTTGATGATTCGTTCAAAGGCATGCAATCCAAACTCATTTTAGACTTACTTTATCAAACCGGTATAAGACGCTCAGAACTAACAGGTTTAAAAACCGCTGATGTTGATATTTATAACTCCGAGATCAAAGTTTTAGGAAAGCGAAATAAAGAACGCATAATTCCCGTTAATATTGAGCTAAAGCGTAACCTCGAAACCTTTGTTACCGTAAAAAGAGATAAGGGCTTGACCAGCGATTCTATGTTTGTTACTGAAAAAAATAAACCATTAAGTGCATCACAGGTTTACACTCTCGTAAAAAAATACCTCTCGCTTGTTACAACCCTGCATAAAAGAAGTCCGCATGTATTACGCCACACCTTTGCCACACATTTATTGAACAACGGCGCCAACATAAATGCCGTGAAAGAATTATTAGGTCATGCTAATTTATCTGCCACACAAATTTACACACACAACACAATAGAAAAATTAAAAAAATCGTACTCACAAGCACATCCCCGTTCGGGAAATTAAAAACAAAAAAAGGAGGAACAAATGACGATCAAAATTCAATCAGTGCACTTTGATGCCGACAAAAAACTTTTAGGTTTTGTAAATCAAAAAGTAGAAAAACTAAACACCTTTTATGATGGAATTATCAATAGCGAGATCATTTTGCGCTTAGATAAGAGCAATAACGCCTCAAATAAAATTGCAGAGATAAAAATGCATGGCAAGGGCCAGCAGTTCTTTGCAAAAAAACAATGCGCTTCGTTTGAAGAAGCCACCGACCTAGCTTGCGAGGCCCTAAAAACTCAGGTGAAGAAACATAAAGAAAAGATCAAATAACCCTTAATTAAAAAAAGAAGAGCCGCCTTAACCACGCGGCTTTTTTTATTTGGTTTTTAGAGGCAGAAACCATAGAGGATCACGGAGTACACATAGAGGTTCACGGAGCTCTATGAAACTCTATGTAAACCTATATGTTCTCTATGGTTTTTGCTTCTAAAATAATCCCCAATTTTTCTTACTTTTATATCCTTAAATTTCTACTATGACCGATTTTTCGAAACATAAGTTTGGCACCAAAGCAATTCACGCCGGTGCAGAAGCTGATCCAACAACAGGAGCTATTATGACTCCCATTTATCAAACAAGTACCTATGTGCAAGAATCTCCCGGAAAAAATAAGGGTTATGGTTATGCGCGTGGAAAAAATCCAACACGTGAAGCCTTGCAAAAAAATATTGCAGCGTTAGAAAACGGAAAACATTGTATTTGTTTTGCGAGTGGAATGGGTGCCACCGACGCGGTGATAAAGTTATTACGTCCCGGCGATGAAGTAATTACCGGCGATGATCTTTACGGCGGAAGTTACCGCATGTTCACTAAAATTTTTGAGAATTACGGCATTAAATTTCATTTTATTAATTTAAGTAATGCCGAAAATATTTCTAAATACGTAAACAAGAACACAAAACTGATCTGGGCCGAAACACCCACCAACCCTACCATGCAGATCATAGATATTGAAGCTTGCAGTAAAATTGCGAAGGCTAATAATATTTTATTGGCGGTAGATAATACATTTGCTTCGCCCTATTTGCAAAATCCTTTGGCACTTGGTGCTGATATAGTGATGCATTCGGTGACAAAATATTTGGGCGGACATAGCGACGTTGTAATGGGAGCTTTGGTAATGAACGATGATAAACTACATGAGCAATTGTATTTTATTTTGAATAGTTGCGGTGCAAATCCCGGACCAATGGATTGTTTTTTGGTGATGCGCGGAATTAAAACCTTGCATTTACGAATGGAAAGACATTGTTTTAATGGAAAAAAAATTGCGGAGTATTTAAAAACACATCCAAAAATTGAAAAAATATATTGGCCGGGTTTTACCGATCATCCCAACCATGCTATTGCCAAAAAACAAATGCGCGATTTTGGAGGCATGATATCTATTGTTTTAAAAGGCGCCGATCAAAACAAAACATTTAAAATTGCTTCTTCATTTAAAGTATTTTCTTTAGCAGAAAGTTTGGGGGGTGTAGAATCCTTGATCAATCATCCTGCAACTATGACCCACGCTTCAATTCCAAAGGCAGAACGCGATAAAGCAGGCGTGGTAGATAATTTATTGCGTTTAAGTGTTGGCGTAGAAGATGTGGAAGATCTTATTGAGGACTTGAAGCAAGCATTAGCTTAAATTAGTATGCGTTATTTCATTTTATTTTTTCTGATCAGTTTATTTGGCAAGGCCCAAGATAATATCACTTGGGAAGAGAGTTACCGTTTAAAGACGGAAGATTTTCTTCAACCTGTTCCCGGTGATGTTGATATAAGAATACAAGGACTCACAAATGCCATAATAGATGTGAATTATAAACAAGAAGGCACAGCGGTTAGAGTTACTGTGGATTGCTTTTTCCGTAAAAGTCAATCGTGGATAAGACCAACAGCTGATCAAGTTTATACATTAAAGCATGAGCAAGGACATTTTGATATTGCCGAGATCTACGCGCGCAAGGTGAGAAAGAAATTGCAAGGAATGAAACTTCATAAAACGAACGGTGAAGCTCAGATCAAGAAAGCGTGGAATAAATCATTTAAGGAATATTTAGAAGCGCAAAAAGAATACGACGACGCAACCAGTCATGCCATAAAAGTAAAAAAACAAGCTGAATGGATAGTGAAAATAGCAGAACAATTAAAAGATCTGGAGGCTTACAAAAACTCGTCTTTTTTAATGCAGTTCAAATAGTTTTAGATCAAAACAAATTACTGAAGTTCCTTACCCTTTGAACCCGTTCATTTTATCGGCTAGTTTGATAGCTTCGTAAAGATTAATGATACCGGCATTCTTTCCAAGTTCTTCAAATTTTACATAACGATCTTTAGCGCCTCTTTTACTACCGGGTTTAATTACTTTTTTGCCCTTGTAGGTTTTCATACTGCTTTTTACCAAGATCTTTTTAATTTGCTCTGGCGTAAGCGCAGGATAATACGATTTTAAAACCGCCGCTACTCCTGCAGCTACAGGTGTAGCCATACTTGTTCCACTTAGATCTTTATATTCATTCTCAGGTAAAGTTGAATAAATATCAACTCCCGGTGCAAATAGATCAATTGATTTTTTTCCGTAATTGCTAAATCCAGCCGCGATCATTGTGTCAGGTTTCCAACTCAAAGCGCCAATGGTCATCATATTGCTTGCTGTTCCTTTTCCCTCGAACTTTGTTGTTGGGTAATGTGTGATCTCATCAATATTCAAATGATCGTTACCCGCAGCGTGCATTAATAAAACACCTTTTGATTGTGCGTACTTTACAGCAGCGTCCACACATTTTTTGTCCCAGGAATATTTTTTACCAAAACTCATGTTCAAGATCTTTGCGCCATTGTCAACTGCATAAATAATTGCATTAGCCACATCTTTGTCTCGCTCATCACCATTTGGCACACAACGTACCGACATAATTTTTACATCGGCCGCAACGCCATCCATCCCTACTCCATTGTTTCTTTTTGCAGCAATAATTCCGGCAACGTGCGTTCCGTGTAAAGCATTTGGTCCTTTACAATCGGCATTACCATAATATTTTTCGTACGAATCAGCATAATTATCACCAACAATGGTACGCGGATCAGCATCAGGATTCAATCCTACTTCGATCATTGGATTAATTTGTTCGCTTCCTTCTTTAATTTGCTCTTTAAAATCGGCAAATGTTCCTTTGCCTTGCTTCATCGACATCATTACGATCGCCTTCACTTGCTTTGCCGACTTTTCTTCAGGGGTATACTTTTCAAGATTCTCTAATTTGATATCGGTAACATTTTGTTGGGCTTTAATATCTGCTTCAACTTTTACCAAACCTTCTTGTAAAAATTTTATTTGATTATAAGATGGCTCATACTTTGCTCTTGTATCGGCCATATCTTTTTTCACTTCTTCAAATAATTTGAACTCAGCTTTCTCTTCTTTTGATTTAAAATCAGTCAATGCTTTTCCTTCATATTTTGGTTTTAACTTACGATACAAACGTGTCATCTCTAAATTCTCAGCATCCACATTCTTTCCGTCTTTGCCACCTAAAAAACTCCACCCGTGTATATCATCAATATATCCGTTCTTATCATCATCAATCCCATTTCCTGCAATTTCTCCGGGGTTGGTCCACATTACATCTTTTAGGTCATCATGTTTCCAATCTACCCCACTATCCAATACAGCCACAATAACAGGAACCGATTTTCTATCCTTTAATAATTCCTTATAGGTTTTTTCGGTGCTTACACCATTTACCTTGTCGTTTGTGGGATCGAGGTTGAACCAATTATCAGGACGTTTTACAACTGTTGAGGTTGCTGTTGCGGTTTGTGCCGCTAAAAAGCCGCTTAGTAAAAGGACAGAAACTGTAATGAATATTCTTTTCATTGTATGTGGGTTAAATTGTAGGTCTAAAATATATAAATATTATCAGTTATAAATGCCGTTTAAACTAATTAACAGGCTAATTATTCATTTTCGCTACAGCCTCAATTATATCATGCTTGGTGATAATATGCATATTTCCGCCCATATCTCGCAGTAAAACAGCGTTATTATCCTTAGTAATTAGTTTACTTACTTCCTCAATAGGCGCTTGCTCCCCCACAATTGGAAAAGCCGCTTGCATCATCGAGCGCACTGTTTGTTTTTTAATATCGTGACTATCGATCAATTTACTAAAGATATAATTATCATTTAGCGAACCAATATAATTTCCGCCTTCTACCACCGGTAATTGAGATATATTGAATTTACTTAAAATTGAAAGCGCATCGGCAACAGTAGCCGCCGCATCAATGGTAAGTAATTTTTGATTTTTGTGATTTGCAACCAAGTCGATGGCTTTTGGTTTTGTCATTTCTAAAAAATTACGATCACGCATCCAATCATCGTTGAACATTTTTGCCAAATAACGTGTACCATGATCGTGGAAAATAACTACCACTACATCGCCTTTTTTATACATGTCTTTCATTTGGATCAAACCTGCTAATGCAGATCCTGCACTGTTTCCTGCAAAGATCCCTTCTTCGCGAGGAATTCTGCGAGTCATTACAGCTGCATCTTTATCTGTTACTTTTTCAAAATGATCGATCACATTAAAATCAACATTTTGTGGTAAAAAATCTTCTCCAATCCCCTCGGTGATATAAGGATAAATTTCGTTCTTATCAAAAATGCCCGTCTCTTTATATTTTTTAAATACCGAACCATAGGTATCAACACCCAATACTTTTATGTTCGGATTTTTTTCTTTCAAATATTTTCCTGTACCGCTAATAGTTCCGCCTGTTCCAACTCCTACAACCAAATGCGTTACTTTACCTTCGGTTTGATCCCAAATTTCGGGACCGGTTTGCTCGTAGTTTGCAACGGTATTACTAGGGTTATCATATTGATTCGGTTTCCATGAATTTGGGATCTCGTTCACCAAGCGCGATGAAACTGAATAGTACGAACGCGGATCTTCGGGATCAACATCGGTTGGACAAACAATTACTTCGGCACCAAAGGCACGCAAGGCATCTACTTTTTCTTTGCTTTGTTTATCGGTAGTAGTGAAGATACATTTGTATCCTTTTATCACCGCTGCAATGGCAAGTCCCATCCCAGTATTACCACTTGTTCCCTCAATAATGGTTCCGCCGGGTTTTAAACGTCCGTCCTTTTCAGCGTCCTCTACCATTTTAAGGGCCATGCGATCCTTAATGGAATTTCCGGGATTAAATGTTTCTACTTTTGCATACACTTCGCAAGGAAGTCCTTTTACCGTTTTGTTCAACTTTACAAGCGGCGTATTTCCAATGGTCTCTAAAATATTTTTACACGTTTTTTTCATTTGCTAATTTCACCTCTAAGATTTGTCTCTAATAAATTCTTTATTTTTTTAGTTGGTAATTTTTGTCCTAACAAGAACATTAATTTGGTAACAGCAGCTTCAAAAGTAATATCATATCCGCTCACAACACCAATACTTTTTAATTTAGCGCTTGTTTGATACATTCCCTGAACTACACCGCCTTGCTGACATTGTGTAACATTATAAATAATGATCCCTTTTTTTACAGCTTCTTTTAATTCAGAAATGAACCAATCTTTTGTGGTAGCGTTTCCGGCTCCAAAAGTAAGCATGATCACCGCTTTGATGCCCGATGTATTTAGGACAGATGCTACCATTTTTTTACTAATGCCGGGGAATAAATGCAATACCGCAATATCGTTGCGTAATTTTGCATGAACCTTTAATGTTTTAGTTGTTGGAGAAGCAATTGCCATGCTATTATAACCAATATTAACTCCCGCCTCTGCTAAGTGAGGATAGTTTGGCGATTTGAACGCATCAAAATGTTCGCTATTGAATTTAAATGTTCTGTTTCCGCGATATAACTTATACTCAAAATAAATGCACACCTCTGAGATGATGGGCTTGCCATTTTTTCCGCGAGCAGCCGCGATCTCAATGGAAGTAATTAAATTCTCCTTTCCATCGGTGCGAATAGTTCCAATAGGTAATTGCGAGCCGGTAAGAACAACGGGCTTTGCTAAATTCTCTAACATAAAACTTAAAGCACTTGCCGTAAAACTCATTGTGTCCGATCCGTGCAAGATCACAAAGCCATCATACTTTGAATAATTCTTTTGAATGATCTGCGCCATCTCGATCCAAACTTCCGGTTGCATGTCCGACGAATCAATAGGATGTTTGAACGATATCGAATTCAATTCAACGTCAAATTTCTTTAACTCCGGGATCTGATGTGTAAGCGCTTTAAAATTAAATGGCTTTAACGAACCTGTAAGCGCATCGTGCATCATACCAATGGTTCCACCGGTATATATGAGTAATACTTTTGATCTTTTGTCTTTCATAAATAATAAAAGCTGTCATGGTCCTTGATCTAATTAAAGGGCATGACAGCTTTTTATTGTATTCTTAGAATGGCAGATCCTCGTTATCGTCGCTTGCACTAAATACCGGACTCGAATTATTTTCAATTCCGCCACCTTGCGTGGTTTGTGTTTTAGCCTGTGTGTTTTGTGTTACAGCAGGATTTGAAGCGTTATTGAAACGCTCAATGCGCCATGCTTCTAATGTATTAAAATACTTAATGCCTTGCGGACCATTCCACTCGCGTCCACGAAGATTGAATTGAATCTTTAATTCTTCACCAACGTTGTATTGATCAAGAATGCTGCATTTGTCTTGCGTTACTTGAAAACTTACATGCTGTGGATACGGCGTGTTTGCTTCTGTAGTTAAAACGAATTCGCGTTTTTGAAAACGATCACTCACTTTTTGAGTATCGAATTTTGCTTTTAGTGTTCCTGTGATTTCCATGTTTATATTTATTTTTTATTTATTTTTTTCTTTGTCAGTTCGTCCCGATAGCTATCGGGAGATTTTTTGCCTGCCTCTTGCAAAAAATTGTATCGAGACCTAATTTAAAAGCACCATCCACGCTTCTTTTACTTTATTTGCTTCCAACAATGTTTTAGCGTATTGATGTTTTTCTTCTTCATTATTAAATTTCTTTAAAGAACTTTTATAAGCTGCCAACTCTTCATTGGCAGGCAATGTTTCTACGCTACCCAACAAACCTAAGTTATTTCCGCTTAAAACCTTGCTATGTTTTATAGATTCCGGAAAAGAATCTATACCAATTCCAATGGTTGTAATGGGTTTTTGAACTTCAAACAAACTATCGCCGTGTGCTCTGCAATACCAATTATCGCCCATGCGCGAAACAAGATCAATTTTTTTTGTATCAATTTGTTTGTTCTCATCCAAAATACTATCCTGAATATGCATTTTTATGATCTCGCATATCACTAAATTACCCGCGCCGCCCTTTTCGCCTAAACTTTTTATTTCCATCACTTTGCATTCTAGTTGCACAGGTGATTCTTTAACTCGAAATGGTTTTACGAGATCAGACTTTAAGGGTGTAAAATTTGCTTTTTCAAATTCGTTAACGCCTTTTGGAAATGGACTACTTGCCAAACTTGTTTGTTGAACCATATCATAATTCACCAGGTTCACAACAACTTCGGGAACTTCCATTACATTATCCAAAGTATCTTTTGTGGCGCCTGTTCGTCCGCTTCGCGCAGGCGAAAAAACCAATACAGGAGGATTACTCGAAAAAATATTAAAGAAACTGAACGGTGCTAAATTTGGTTTACCATCTTTGCTAATAGTACTGGCAAAACAAATAGGACGAGGTGCTATAGCGTTCTGCAAATACTTTTGAAGAACTTGAACAGTTAATTCCTTGGGGTCGAGCGTTAACATCGTATAAAAATACTAATAAACCGTGGTAATTTTGAGTGCTGTTGAAAAGTGATGAAATTTAGCTCAAAGATACGTCCCTAAAGGCTTTCAGGAGATCAGGAAAGCTGCTTTTTAAGCTTTTTTAAGTAATTGGGGAGTTGGCGTAAATGGCTTCCATACCAACTGAACATTTCGCCATCTACCAATACAAATTGACAGTTCTTTACCGTCCCTTCAAGTTCTTTAATATGTTTTTGCTCAAAAGGAAAAGGCTCGCTCGATAAAAAACAATAGTTAGCGCCGTTCAGATCGCTAACTGTGATCTCAGGATAACGCGTTCTATCTTTAAAATGATTTATAATGTCACACTCCTTCATTATTGAATCAATAAACGTATCTGAAGCTGCCACCATATAAGGATCATTCCAAATAAAATACGCCACACGTTTTCCTCCAAATAAATTTGATATTTCATTCATACCCGTAATGATCTCGCTTAGCATGTTCTCACTTTCTTTTTTCTTTCCGCATAGTTCACCAAGCTTCAACATCATATCATATGCTTCATCAATGGTGTTCACATCACTCATCCACACAGGGAAATGTTTGCTTAACTCCTCAATTTGCTCTTTTACATTTTCTTCTTTGTTGCCAATGATAATATCGGGTTGCAAACTTATGATGCGTTGAATATCTATGTTCTTTGTGCCGCCTATCCTTTGCACACTCTCAAACATCTCTTTAGGATGAATACAGAATTTTGAGATGCCTACTAACTCTTTTTTTAATCCAAGGTCCCACAAATATTCACTTTGCGAAGGAATAAGCGAAACAATGCGCTTGGGCACTTCATTCAATTCGATGGTTCTATGGAGTTGATCTTCGAATAACACAGCTCAAATTTATTTAAAAAAGGGGATTTATTTGTGCATATTTACAGCAGTTTGAACAAAGCTAATTTAGGACATATTGCATTGTTGGCAGCACAGGTGATCTATGCAATGAATTATTCTATTGC
>JAHEYC010000133.1 GCA_023251775.1 Sphingobacteriaceae bacterium
TTTGATGCAGCGCACCCATAATTACAGGCACATTGTAAACCAAAGTGAGAACTCCTAAAGTAAATTGAATGGTGAGTCCGTAAATTAAAAATGTAACTCCTCGGTATTGCGGTTTATTTAATTGTAATTTGTTGGAGCGCGTCCACATATAAATTACCAATATGCAAAGAATAACAGCAATAGTGCGATGCGTGAATTGAATACCACTTGGATTTTCGAACATGTTTTTGAAAAGACCATCTTCCATGTAAACTTGCTCGGGGATCCATTCTTCTCCCATTTTTGGCCAGGTGTTCCATATTTGTCCCGGACGGATATGCGACGAATCACCTTGCGTAAATCCTGCCGTAAATGCACCAAAAATTATTTGAATGATCAAAATACCAAAGAAAATAAAGATTGGCCACTTTAATTTTTTGCTTTCAGTTGAAACGCTTATTTCTTCTTTTGAATTAATTAGATCAAGCGCGAACCAAAACGTAAAAGCAAATAATGTAAATGCACTCATTAAATGCGTTGCTAATCGGTAATGACTCACAGCAGGTTTACTTTGCAATCCGCTATACACCATCCACCAACCTATTAAGGCTTGCATAGCTCCTAAAACAAAAAGCAAGATCATTTTTGGCCACATATCGCGTGTGATCTTTTTCTTGATCAAAAAATAAATGAAACCAATTAAAAAAATGTACATCATTAGTCGTCCGATCATGCGATGCACATATTCCCACATAAAAATGGGCTTGAACTCTATAATCGTCATTTCGAAGTTCACTTTTTGGAATTCGGGCGATTGTTGATATTTTGCAAAGCGTTCGAGCCATTGTGATTCCGAAAATGGTGGAAAAGAGCCCATAAAACTCCAATCGGTGATCGAAAGTCCGGAATGCGTTAGCCTGGTTAAACATCCCACAACTACCATTGCATAAATGAACAAACAACCCGTAAGCAGCCAAATGATAATGGACTTATTTTGTTGGGGAAAATTGAGTTTCATTTGTGGGACATAAAGGTAATGCAAAATCAGTCTTAAAAAAACTAAAAAACTGGCATTTTCCTTGATATCTTATGAAGAGCGAACTAAATATTTTATTTATATTCGCCATCATACGTGGTTAAAAAACTCTCATATTTTGTACTTAAGTATCGCTTGGCCTTTCTTATCTCTATGGTGGCCATTGCGGGAACCATGGCGTATTTCGCGTCAAAAGTGGAGATATCGTACAATTTTGCTAAGTTATTGCCCGAAGATGATGAGGCAAGTATTGATTACGAGAATTATCGCAAAAAATTTGGACAAGATGGAACTATTTTATTGATCGGCATTGATAAGGATCAAATTCACACACTCAAAAATTACAGAGAATGGGCAAATCTCACTGAGAAGATCAAAGGTCTTCCCGGGATCAAGAATGTTGCGTCTATTACAAATATTAAAGATCTTGTTTTAAACGATACGCTTGGAAAATTCGAATTTCAAACCATGCGCGGTGTAAATCCGTCGAATCAAGATGAGTTGGACGATTTTTTATTCCGTCTTTCGAAATTAAAGTTCTACGATGGAATGTTCTTTAATAATAAAACAAACTCTACTATTATTGCAATTACATTTTTTGAAAAGGATCTGAATTCAAAACGTCGTTTGGCCATTGTAAGCGATATCAAAAAACAAATGGCTAATTTCAACAAGGCAACTTCAATTGAAACGCACGCCTCAGGTTTACCATTTATTCGTTCAACGGTGATGTTGAAGATCAGAAATGAGATGAGTTTCTTTTTATGTGTGGCATTTCTTGTAACGGCACTATTGCTTTTCTTCTTCTTTCGTTCATTTTATCCTGTTATCTTTTCGCTGCTTGTAATTGTTTTTGGAGTTATCACAACTTTAGGGACAATTGTTTTGTTCGGATATAAATTATCGGTTCTTGCAGGATTGATCCCGCCATTGATCATTGTTATTGGAGTCCCCAATTGCATTCTCATTTTAAATAAGTATCATACCGAACTCGCCACCGGTAAAGGAAAGATCGCGTCGTTACATTTGGCAATTCAGCGTGCCGGTGTTTCTTTGTTCTTTGCAAATATCACCACATCAATTGGCTTCGCTGTATTTTGCGCGATCGAAAATAGTTTATTGTTCGAATTTGGTTTGATCGCTGCTATAAACGTGATGGCAACGTTTGTGTATTCATTAGTATTGGTCCCGGTTATTTTTAGTTATCTCCCTCTTCCAAAACCAAAACATTTATTGCACTTAGATGCAAAACGTTTACGATTAACGCTTGGTAAAGTGGCTGCCATTACAACCGGAAATCGAAAAGCTATTTATATTATTTTAATTGCGGTTTGTACCGTAAGTATTTTCGGACTTTTAAAAATAAGAGCCTTTGGTTATGTGGTGGATGATATTCCAAAAACGGATGTACTTATTAAGGATATGAAATATTTTGAAAAAAGTTATGGTGGTGTTCTTCCTTTTGAAATTACGGTTGACAGTAAAAAAGAAAAAGGTATTTTTGGAAATAACGCGCGTGTGTTGTACAAGATAAATAGGGCACAACGTATGTTGGTGCAATATCCGGAGTTCTCAAAACCTTTGTCGATCGCAGAAGGTGTAAAGTTCATGTATCAAACGTATAAGGGAGGAGATGAGAAGTTTTATAAACTTCCAAGTGTTACCGATCTTAAGACCATTGCAGAATATGTAAAAACAGAGAATGAGAAAAAGAATCAGCTTTCAAGTTTTTTAGATAGTACACAACAAAATACTCACATTTCACTTTTAGTAGCCGATGTTGGGTCAACACGGATGAAGGAATTAGCAGCAAGTTTAAAATTACGTTTAGATACCATTTTTAATTTTGATGATGAAGCAAATAAATGGATGCCCGACTCATCGAAAGTGGATGTAAAAGTTACAGGAAATAGCATTGTATTCTTAAAGGGAAATGATTTTTTAGTGAATAATTTAGTAGAGAGTGTTGTATTGGCCATTGTGTTGATCATGATCTTTATGCTCACTCTTTTTACATCGTTTAGAATGATCTTGATCTCAACTGTTCCAAGTTTAGTGGCTTTGATCATTACAGCAGGATTAATGGGTTTTGTGGGAATTCCACTCAAGCCAAGTACCATTTTAGTATTTAGTATTGCCTTTGGTATAAGCAGCGATGGTACATTATATTTTCTCACAAAATACAGGCACGAGATCCGAAAAAATAAATTAAGTATTGGCGATGCCGTGCGAATTACTATTGCCGAAACCGGTGTAAGCATGATATATACCGCTCTTGTATTATTTTTTGGTTTTGGAATGTTTGCTTTATCAGGTTTTGGTGGAACTCAAGCCTTGGGTATTTTGATCTCATTCACACTCATTGTGGCTTATTGCGCTAATTTAATTTTACTTCCTGCCTTCTTACTTTCCCTTGAAAAGCATTTGACCAATAAGGATTTCGTGGAAGAAAAGAGCATCATGACCGATGAAATGGAAGAAGCGGTTGATGATGATGAGCAAATTGATCCTACCAAAATTACGTAAGCGGTAATAAAACCGCTTTTTTTTCGTTTAATTTTATCAAATAAAGTATCGCAGATAAAAGATCTAAATGCGCAAATTGGTTTCCATATTACTTGCTCTCTTTTCTCTGAATTCGGTAATTGCGCAGGATTCAACTCTTGTGCGAAAGGATCTTCCGAATTTGTTTATGGCTTGTGATTTTTGTGCATCTCAATTCTTCAAGCAAGAAATTACCTACGTGAATTTTGTTCGCGATAGAAGATTAGCTGATATTTATATGTTGGGCACGGTTAATTTTAATGCAGGTGGTGCTGTGCAAATGACCTTGTATTTTGTTGGCGAGAATAAATTCAAAGGACAGAACGATACACTTGTTTACAAAGCTCCTCCAAACATTTCGGATGGAGATGCAAGAGAAGGATTATTAAATACGGTGAAGCAAGGACTTTTGAAATATATTGTAAGAACAGAACTGCTTAAAAAAATAAATTATACGGTTGATGTGGGTGAACAAGCACTAGAAAATGATAAGGTAAGGGACAAATGGAATTTTTGGGTATTCAACATGAGTGCAAATGTGGATGGCAATGGAAATTCATATCAAAGGAATCTTAGTGCGAATGGAAATTTAAGCGCGAACCGAACCACAAAAAAATTGAGGGTGGAAACTGGAAGTTGGTATAATTTACGGACACAACGTTTTGTTGTGAATGATTCTACCGTTGTAAAAGGCAGACAAGAAACTTTAGGAGCATATCATTTGATGGCCTTCACTGTTGGAAAACATTGGGCAGTGGGACAGTTTGCTACATATTTTCAATCAACGCAGCAAAATTTGCGTAATAGCATAAGTTATTATCCCGGGATAGAATATAACGCGTTCAGTTATGAAGAATCTGGACGAAGACAGCTACGATTTATATATAGGTTGGGAGCAAGGTATCAGGATTATTTTGAGACAACAGTTTACAATAAAAAAAGTGAATTGTATGCATTGCAATCGTTCGTTGTGCAATGGAGTCAAATTGAGAAGTGGGGCAATGTGTATTTAAGCGCAGGCGGATGGCATTATTTAAATTACCCAAAAAATTATAGCGCTTCAATTTATCCTTCAATAAATTTTAATCCCTTAAAAGGATTACGTGTTGGATTATGGTGCGGTTTTAGTATTGTGAACGATCAATTCTTCTTAAGAAAGTCGGAAGCCACCGCCAACGAAATTATTTTGAGTCAGGTGCAATTAAAAACCGATTATAATTTTAATTATGGATTTAATATCAATTATACCTTTGGTTCAAAGTATAATAATATCATGATATTATT
>JAHEYC010000075.1:0-14405 GCA_023251775.1 Sphingobacteriaceae bacterium
GGAATATCAATTCAACATGTTGATCCGATCGAAAGTGTGATCCTTCATCCTGTTTCAAATGTGGTAGATTCTCCAAGTGTAGATGTACCAAAACCTGAAGATATGATCGTAGGATTGATGGTTTATGTTCCGGATGTTCAAGATTCGGTTATTCCTGTGGTAAAACCCGATTCAGTGGTGATCGATCATAAGATCACCGATGAAAAGATCAACGATATTAAATCAGATTTTATAGTTTATCCGAACCCAACAAAAGGAGAATTCACTATTAAATACGATCTAAAAAAACGTTCGGATGTGTTGATCGATATTGTGGATATTAACGGCATTACAATAAGAACTGTTGTAAATATCCAAGGACAACATAACGGAAAATACCAAGTGCCCGTTAATTTAAGTGATCTCACAAACGGAATTTATTTTGTGAACTTAACCAACGAAGGAAAACGTAAGACGCAGAAAGTGATATTAGAGAAGTAGGAAGTAAGTATTTGATCTAAGAATTAATTATTTGACCGTATCCATTTTAATGCCATTTCTTCGGAAGAAAACAATTGAAATGGATATTTTGGTTTTTGTTTTTTGAAGTGAAAATAAAAATTACCCAAAATTCGTTGGGGCAAACTGTTCACAATAATTGAGATAGATCTTTGATCGCTAAAAACTCCGGTTTTGAACATTTCCTTGTCTCTGGCTTCGGGAGTGATCCCCCCAAACATTCCCGGTATAACAAGGATGTGATAGCGATCCTTGCCATTATTTGTTAGTTTTTCAACAGCATTTTGTATCTGTTTTTGATCCTCAACATCAACCTCGTATTCATCTTTCTTAAAACGGATCTCTAAAAGGGACTTCTCACTGATGCCTACATAGGTAAGCGACGTTTCAATATGCTCTAAATAAGAATCGGTATTTACAGTATTTGTTTTTTTCATGAAGTACAGCTCTCGTCAATTTTCGGCTAAATATATATTTTATTTATATCAATTACAATATTATGATCGATAAAAGATATTATCTTTAAAGCATGGAATTTATAGCAGAGGTTATACAAAATTATAGCGAGATCCATACAGCGCCCGAAAGTGAATTGTTAAAGAAACTTGATCGCGAAACAAATTTAAAGGTGAGTCAGCCGCGTATGCTTAGCGGACATTTGCAAGGTCGAATCTTAAGTTTTTTATCAAAATTAGTACAGCCCGAATTTATTTTGGAAATTGGTACCTACACGGGATATTCTGCACTTTGTTTGGCAGAAGGATTAAAACCGAACGGTAAATTAACAACCATTGATCCGAATGAAGAAACGAATCTCTTCGCAAAAAAATATTTTGATTCCTCAAATTACGCCAAACAAATTGAATTGGTAAAAGGGCAGGCATTAGATATAATTCCAAAAATTGATAAAGCTATTGATCTTGTGTTTATTGACGCCGATAAAAAGAATTATTTGAATTATTATAAGGCCGTGATCGATAAAGTAAGGAGTGGTGGAATTATTATTGTAGATAATGTTTTATGGAGCGGGAAGGTTGTGGAAGATATCTCAAAAATGGATGCTGAGACAAAATTGATACACGAATTCAACGAATTTGTAAGTAAGGATGAAAGAGTAGAGAATTTACTGCTCCCTGTGCGCGACGGATTAATGTTATTAAGAAAAAAATAGTCATGGTAATTGATCTACGAAGTGATACGGTAACAAAACCAAGCAAAGCTATGTTGGATTCAATGATGAGCGCCGAAGTTGGCGACGATGTATTCAATGAGGATCCAACGGTTTTAAAATTGGAACAAAAATTAGCAAACATGTTTGGACATGATGCAGGTTTGTTTTGTCCGAGTGGAACAATGACAAATCAAATTGCTATAAATGTTCATACCAAACCAGGCGATGAAGTTATTTGTGATGCGAATAGTCATATTTACAATTACGAAGGAGGAGGCATTGCAAAAAATTCAGGAGTGCAAGCAAAATTATTAGTTGGCGATAGAGGAAGATTAAGTTTGGCTCAAATAAAAGATAATGTAAATGCTAGTTACGATTGGTTAACGCGAACAGGTTTAGTGGAGTTGGAGAATACAGTAAATAAAGCAGGAGGAAGTTATTATACATTAAAGGATATAAAAGATATTTCGGCGTTTTGTCGCGCTTCAAATATTAAGATCCATTTAGATGGCGCACGTTTATTTAATGCATTAGTAGAAACAAAAGAAAGTGCCAAAGATCATGGCTCGCTATTTGATTCTATTTCCATTTGTTTAAGTAAAGGATTGGGAACACCATCGGGATCGGTTTTATTAGGGAACACTGAGTTTATTCGTCACGCACGCCGAGTACGAAAAGTTTTTGGAGGAGGAATGCGTCAGATAGGATTTTTAGCAGCTGCAGGAATTTATGCTATTGATCATAATATTGAACGTTTAACCGAAGATCATAAGCGTGCTAAACAAATTGGTGAGAGCTTAAATAATTTAAGTTATGTAAAAGCTGTTTTACCGGTTGACACCAATATTATTATTTTTGATCTTAAGGAAGGAATGAGCGCCGAACAGTTTATTGCAAAAGTTGCCGAAAAGAATATTAAAGTCGCAGCTTTCGGAAAACAAACCATTCGAATGGTTACACATTTGGATTTTACGGATGAGATGTTGGATGAGCTTTTAAAGACGCTTAAAGCGTTAAAATAGATAATCTTCACTTTGGTACATAATTAGTATATGATTCAATGTCATTGAAAATATTTAAATTATATCTGCTTCTTTTTCTTTTCGGAAATATTAATGCCCAACAAGTTCTTCAGGTATTAAGAGTTAAGCCTGGCTCTTTTAAAAAATACGAGATCTTTACTAATGAAGTGATAGAGTACAAACTTAAAGGCGAACATCATTATAAAAAAGACGTGATCGTGAATATGTCAGACGATAGGATCATGCTTCAAAATGATTCTATGATCAAATTGTCGGAAATAAAGGCCCTTCGTTTTCATAGACCAAGTCATCTACTCAAAACTATAAATAAGGTTTGTTTTATTGGAGGAGTAGGGTATGTGAGTTTAAATATTATAAATAATTTAATTCTTGATGGCGCATTAAGAGTAGATCCAAGGGCATTATATATATCAGGTGGATTTATAGTAGCCGGATTGATTCTGAAGATGATCAGCGTTAAGCACGTTCGAATTCGATCAAACACTAGCCTTAAAATAGTGGATATGACCTATCGAGGTCTTTAAAATAGGCCTAATTTAAAATCCGGATAAAATTTATTAGTTTGATTATCAATTAGTTGTATTTTAGTTTATTTAATTATTTGGTTTATAATATAAACTACTTTACATTTGTATCATAAAACAAAACAAAACAAAACAAACAAAATGGAAAACACAAATTTAGAAGCAACAGAAAGTATGGATATCATCAATAAGATGATCACCAACGCAAAAAGTAAATTGGCCGACGATGGCTTTTTATTGATCTTTTGGGGGTGGGTAGTAATTGCAGCTGCACTTATTCATTACTCAACTTTGAAACTTAACATTCAACACGGCGAATATGCCTGGGCTATATTAATGCCACTTGGCGGAATTATTTCGGCCGTTTACGGATACAAACAAGGAAAAAAGAAAAAAGTAAAAACGTACGTAGGAACTTATTTAGGTTATTTATGGGGAGCGTTTGGAATTGGAATGGTACTAACATTAGTATGTATGCCTCAGTATGGAATTAAGGTGACTTACTTTATGTTAATGATATTATACGGTGTCGCAACTTTTGTTTGTGGCGGTATACTTAATTTTAAACCGCTCATTATTGGCAGCTTACTTTCGTTTGCCTGCGCCATATTATCAAATTTTTGTGGAGAAGTAGATCAGTTATTAATTATATCTATAGCGCTTTTGTGCAGTTATGTAATTCCGGGACATTTATTAAGAGCAAAATTTAAATCTCAACAACATGTTTAAAGAACTAGACCCAATGCTGCACTCGCAGTTACGGTTGGCAATTGTTTCGCTGTTGGTTTCGGTAAAGGAGGCTGAATTTACTTACCTCAAAGACGAAACAGGCGCAAGTGCCGGTAACATAAGTGTGCAGATCCAGAAATTAAAGGAGGCCGATTATATTGATATTGAAAAGAAATTCAAAGATAATTACCCTTTAACCATTTGCAAAATAACACCAAAAGGCGTTGATGCATTTGAAGATTACGTAAAAAGTTTAAAACAATATATAACTGCAAAAAAATAGAACATGGAAACAAATCTTGATAACGAAAGAGAAAAGTTACTTTGGAAAATGGCAAAAAAGCGTGTTGGTTTTCGCCGACAATTAGCAAGCTACATAATTGTGAATTCATTTTTATGGGCCTTGTGGTTAATTACCGATCAACATTGTTATGGCAACGACACCATTTGCATTCCATGGCCTATATGGTGTACCTTAGGCTGGGGCGTAGGTATTGCGTTCAGTTATTACGGCGCCTTTATAGCCAACACTCCTAATGCTGTAGAAAAAGAATTTGAGAAGTTAAAGGGAAAAGGAAATTCGTAGATCTTAGTAAAACCTAAAAGCAAACGATCGAAGCGCCTTCGTGTGTGGACTTATCCTCCTTTGAAAAAGGAGGTGTCACGGAGTGACGGAGGATTCTAATCACGTGGATGAAAAACTCCTCCGTCCTAACGGACACCTCCTCTAAAGAGGAGAATAAGCCCGCGGGTCAATCCAACGTCACCTCATTAAACTTCTTCGCATCAAACCAACCCGCATTTATTGCTTTAGGAAATTTAATATCGTAATACCGTTCTATTAACCCTAATTTACCATTGGTCTTAAAAATAATGGTCTTTGCCATCCAATACGTCTCCATTTTAGTATAATCACCAAAAATAACATCATTGATCTTTCCCTTTTGATCGTAAATAATTCGGTGCATATACAAACGTTCGGCGTCGATCCAAAATTGTTTTGTTTCTAGATCTCCTTTATCTGCACCAACAACATAAACTTTTCTTCCTTCAAAAATATCTTCATGAATTTTTGATGTGCAATACCCTAAAGAATCCAAGATCTTAATTGTTCTTTCAGGCGCATAAAAATAAATATCTAATCCAACTAATAACAGATCATGAACGCGTTGCGCCGAACGTGGTTCCTTTCCTTGTTCAAATGAATGCACTTTAAAGTCGCTGAACAAAACTCCGTCCTTAGAATTCTTTGTTCCAAATTTGATCACCAAACTTCCCGGCGCATATGCTTCATGCCATACATCTTTTTTAACTACAGAATCATTTCTGTAAAATTCCATGTTTTGACTGAACGTAAAATACTTGTACCATTTGTTTGGCGAATACATTTTATACATGGCATTAATAAGTTCTTTGCCATCAGAGTATTTAACTTTAGAAATTTTTTTGGATTGCGAAAAGGAAACGTAAACGCAAAGAAAAAGCGCAATAACTATCTTTGATCTTGTCATGAGCTAATTTAATTTTAATAAAAGAGAAGAGGAAGTGTTTTACACGAACGGTAAAAATATACGTGCACTATTGAACTACAAGCTTTAACTGATACGTTTGGCCCTTAAAACTGATGGTAGAAAGATAAACTCCTTTTGCCAAGGGTTGTGAAGGCGTTACATCTACACGTGAACCGGTGATATTACTATTTTTTACATACTCAGTGGATTGATGTACCACTTGTCCAATTCCATTATAAACCTTCACAGTTAATTCTTCATGCAGATCAACGCTGGGAACATCAATGCTAAATACACCGGTGTTTGGATTTGGGAAAATACTGAATTCAGCGGCATATATTTTTACGCTGATGGCAGACGAACGTTTAAACTCACCATTCAGGTCAACCTGTTTCAAACGATAGTAATAAATAGGATGTTTAAGATCTTTGTCAATATATCTATACTCCAAGGAACTCAAACTATTACCACCCGGAGCTAAACTTTTTACTATATCAAGTTTGGAGAAATTAATTCCGTCAAAGCTTTTTTCAATTTCATAATAATCATTATTAGTTTCAGTTTGCACTTTCCAATATAAATTCACTATTTTTTGCTCAAGATCTCCTGTAAAAGCAATAAATTCTACAGGCAAAAAACCATTGGTAATAATAAAAGGGCCTGTAAGCGTTCCTGGTCCCGACCACTCAGCACCTCCTGAGCCGATCTTAATTTGGTTTGAATTACTAACACCAACAAGGGATCCGGTACTAGAAGCGACCACAGTAGAATTAGCGGTCAAATTTAATTTATCTCCTGTGGTTGGAAAAACAAGCGCACCATCAATTTGTATCTTAAGATCAGTCGTCATTGTAACAACACCGCTTATTGAAACACTGCAGCCAACCGGAATTAATAAAACATCGCCTGCCACTAAATTGGCATTAGTTAACTGAGTTGCTCCACTCCAAAAAGGATATGGCGATGCTCCCCAGGTTGCAGGACAAGCAGTTGCGGTCCAAACAGTAGATTTTCCAAATAAACTAATTAAGAAAAGAATTATAAAATAAGTCTTTTTTAAATTTAAATTTATTTTAACTGTTCCCATGATTATCAATTAGTTAAAGTTACGATTATTTTATAAATAAAAAAATCTATTAGCCTCAGATTCTAAAAAATTTAGGACAGTTTTTGGTAGGTTTGCCACCATCTGTCGGGGATCTCATTATTCATAGCCATGTCGTAATCCTTTGGTGAGCAAGGAATAAGTGTGTGCCTTTCAAATTTCAGATCCTTATGCGAGGGATAAGGAATTTCCATCCACCAACGATCACTTTTTTTACTCTTATAAAAATTAATATCGTATTTATCTTCTAACACTACATGGAATCGTAAATAATCGGCATTACTTCTGCTTGGGAAATCATTTTTGCGGCTATAAAATCCATCCAAAAAACACCAGATCATTTGCGCAAGTAAATGCGCTGTTTTTCCGTTGATATCATATTCAGGATTCAATTCATAAAAACCTATGGAAGATAATTTATCACTCATACCCGCATAACGCATCATTTGACAAGCCTCTTCACTATAAAATCCATTCGGCGATGCATTAGGATGAGCAGGCGCATCTGAATTTTTTATGGACGTAATATCAAACGTTATCATATCTGCTTGCCTTATGATAGGCTCGGCATCTTCTATTTTATCGCGCACATGCCCTAAACGATACACATCAAAAAATAAACGCTCCATCATTTTTAAACTGTGCGGATCAACTAAATAAGTTTGGTAGCCAATATTACTGAAATTGAATAAATAATTTGGTTGATGCAAGATGATCTTTCCTAAATACGAATTACTATTGATGGCCTCATCCGGATTTCCAATATCGAACATGCTATCGATGCTTACAATATTTATGGTTTGTTCCAGATCTTTGTATCCAAGAAATTGCGCATAACTCAGATCTTGCGAACCACCGATCATAATGGGCACAATATTTTTTCTGATCAACGCTTCAACAGTTGTTCTTACGGCGTAATAGGTGTCTTCGGTGCTATGTCCTGCTTTGATATCTCCAAGATCCAATATTTTTGCATTGAACTCTCCGCTGAAAAGTTTGTACAAATATTTTCGTACAACGTTTGATGCATACATACAACCTTCGTTGTTCAACGAATTCCTACTTTCTGCAATTCCAACAATAGCAATATCTGCATTTTCCAATTCCGGAAAATCGCTTCCTTCTTTGTAAATGGTAAAAATACTTCCCAATTGAAGTGCATTAAGTTCTTCGGGAACAAGTGCTGCCATATCAACGGGCGAAAAGAAGCTGGAAATATCGGACATTAGTATATTTTTCCCCTAATTTATACATCCTATTAAAGCGCCTAATAGCAAGGGAAACAACATATCAACAGAGCTTTCTTAATTTGTTCTCAAAATAGGATCTCAAAACGCCAATTAATGAAGTAACTATGTTATGGCTTATTCCATACGATCAACCAAGTACTAATATATTCGTCAAAAAACAGTAATCGCTTAAGGTACATAGTAAATACACTGTTTACTCGCATCATAGGTTTAGATGTAAGTATTACAAACGATGAAGAAGAATTCAAACGATCAGATGCTGTAAAGATCAATTATTCAAACAAGATCATGCAAGGTTGTTTGAATATCATTCCTCATTCGCTTTTGTTTGAATTTGGGATAAAGGATCATTTGATCGAAGTTCATTCGAATGATCGTTACCTAAAATATTTCTTTAAGAATGAACATGGCGATATTCCATTTGATATTTTTGCCGCTTCTTTTTGGCTGATGTCGCGTTACGAAGAATATCTACCATTCAAAGCAAATAAATATAATGTGTTCGATCACAGAAGTAGTTTAGCATGGCAAAACGATTTTTTAGATAAACCCTTGGTGAATAGTTGGTGTGCCGAATTATCAAAGGTTCTTAAACAAAAATTTCCGACCATCGATTTCAAACAAAATAAATTTGAGGCAATAACAACTATTGACATCGATAACGTTTACAAATTCAAACATAAAGGTTTTGTGCGATCAATTGCCGGCGTGGTTAGCGATATACGTTACGGTAATTTTGAACAATTAAAGCAGCGAATAAAAACAATGCTGTTTGGCCAAACCGATGAATTTGATTGTTATGATTATTTAGTGTCAACCAATAAAAAAAACAGAACAAGAGTAATCTACTTTTTTCTGCTGGGCGATTATGGTATGAACGATAAGAACCATCCTTCGAGCAATTTAACTTTTCAAAAGCTCATGAAGCATTTGGCCGATTATTCTTTAACAGGTATTCATCCCTCATTTGCCTCCAATTTTAACACCCGGCAATTAAAGATCGAAATAGCTCGACTTGGAGGCATTACTCATAAAGAGGTGCTTCATTCGCGTCAACATTTTGGCATGTTAAAATTCCCAACAACCTATACAAACCTTATTCAATCGGGGATAAAGAACGATTATAGTCTGGGATACACTAATATCAACGGTTTCAGGGCCAGTGTATGTAATTCGTTTAGGTGGTACGATATAGGTTTGGAGCAAGAAAGTCCCTTAGAATTACACCCTTTTTGCCTGGGTGATGTGTGTTTGGAGAAACAAAGCGGGTCCGACCCCTCAAAAGCGCTCGAGATCCTCGCTTCTTACGTAAAAATAATTAAATTTTTCAACGGGCAACTGATCACAGTTTTTCATAATGATATGTTAGCCAATAACGCCAAAGGCCAGCAATGGCGGGGCTTGTACGAGCATATGCATTCCGTTGTCAATTCCTGAATTCTCCCAAAAACTTATTTTTTCAACAAAAGGGTTAATAATGCTAAAATAGAGTCTAAATTATTGGTTAAATTGCCCTTATTTTTTTAAAATTGCATAAAATTTACTGAAATGGCAGAGTTACACGTACTCGGAATAGCATACATTGAGATCAATTCCCAACAAGAGTTGGAATTTAAATATAAGCCTGATGTCCCTAAATTACAATTAGTAGGTACTCTTTTAAATCCCGAGAGCGAAGATGAAGAGGAAGGAGTATTATTTTTAACTCAAAAACAACTTAATCAACTCATTGCCAATAAGGATATTGAACTTAAGGTACAAGACGATCGTTGGTACCCTTTAAAGCCTCTCACAAAAGAACAAACTAAAAAAGTTGGTTTGGTAAATGTGGATGCAAACTATATGGGAACTGCGGGCGATCTTAAGTGTTACGAGGCAATAAATATCTCTTAATTTACCATTCGGCTGGACCTCTTCGCTGAGTTAATTTGCTTTTAGGAGCAACTACATAGTAAAGTTGATCGGGCCAAAACAATAATTTAATACTGAACGTAGGCGAATTTAATTGTTCGCCTATTTTTTTTTCTCTATTCAACACAAATCTAAAAGCTGCATCTCCGCCAACACCAATGTAACGCAGTACTTTAAATTGAACTGTAATTCCCGGTTCGTACAAAAGTAAAAAACGTTTTCTGTCGCCATTGGTAAGCGAATATGCTTTTTCTTGTTGAAACCACGCAAGACCAGTTCCCGCTTGTATTGGCACACTTAGTTGCCAGCGTTTTGTTCGGTAATACACAAAATCAATATAGTAACATAAATACGCGAACTTGAGAAATTTTTTTGTCTCAATAAGATCTCCCACATTGCTTCTTGAGTAAAATGAATACGTTCGGTTTGTTTTTAACCAACTTATTCCACCGCCAATTCGCAATTTACGTTTATATGCTACACCTAATCGAATTCCTGTAACTGCAATAATATTATTGCGAATAAAACTATAACGCGATTCTAAGCGTGCATCAATAATAGAATTACTTTTAAAAACTACATTAAGCGAATCTAAAAATTGTGCCTTTGCGTTAACACAAAACATTAGACTTACTATAATACCTAAACGCTTGAGCATTTCTACAAAATTACGCCTATAAAACTTCCTTGGACATGTATAAATTTAATTTGTTTCAACAGTGTTTGTTTTATTAGGAAACCTAGCTCTCACCCAAAAAGTTAAAGATCCTTTCGGGACAAAATGTCCCGTTCAACCATAACAGTCGGATTTCAGGTAGGACGGGACATTTTGTCCCGCAGTCTAAAAAACAACTGTATCTCTTTTCCGCCCGCGTGAGCGATTGAAGCGAAAAGCCCTGCGTAGGACTTTGCTAAATGTTTGTTGGGCGAGGAGGCTTTTGCCCAAAGGGCAAAAGACCCCGTAGCCCTACAAACATAGCAAAGGACAAGCAGGCTTGTAGCGAAAAGCGCGACGGCGAGCGAACTTCCAGAGTGTTTCCTGTGAGCCTCGCCGGCACGCCCAAATAATTATCCGCTCCTAAAAAAGATATTTAATATTCTTCTCGTAACTTTAGGTCCAACAATGCTCGACACTCCTATAGAATATTTAAAAGGTATTGGTCCGCTACGTGCCGAAATGCTCCAAAAAGAAGCCGGCATTTTCACGTTCAAGGATCTTCTTTTTTATTTTCCGTTCAGGCATGTTGATCGCACCAAATTTTTTACAATAAGAAGTATAACCGAGGAATCTGTTCCTGTACAATTAAAAGGTGTTATTGAAGGCATGCAAATGCAAGGCGAACGTCAAGGCAAACGCTTGATCGCAAAATTTAGAGATAATACGGGTACAATTGATCTGGTTTGGTTCAAAGGACATAACTGGATTGCGAGTAAATTAAAAATTGGGGTTGAGTATATTGTTTATGGAAAACCAACCGAATTCAAAGGGCGATTTAATATGGCGCACCCCGAAATTGATGCGGTGAGCGATTGGGAAAAAGATCCGCCTTCTGCTTTTCAACCGGTGTATAATTCGAGCGAAAAATTAAAAGCAAAAGGAATAGACAGTGCAGGATTTAGAAAATTACTGAAACAATTATTCCTGAGAATAAAACCAATTCATATCCAGGAGAATTTAAGCGAAGAATTAAAAAGTGATTTTAAATTAATGCCTCGCTTTGCAGCTTTATATCAAATTCATTTTCCTGAGAACCAAAAAAATTTAGCAGCTGCGGTAATGCGCATAAAGTTTGAGGAATTATTTTTTGTGCAATTACGTTTATTGCGTTTAAATAAAGTGAGAGCCCATACAGTAAAGGGTTTTGTTTTTAGTAAAGTGGGATCATTGTTCAATGATTTTTTTAATAAGAATTTACCCTTTGAATTAACCGGCGCGCAAAAGCGAGTGATAAAAGAAATAAGAGCGGATGTTGGAAGTGGAAAACAAATGCACAGGTTAATGCAAGGCGATGTTGGAAGCGGAAAAACTTTAGTGGCCTTGATGTGCATGTTGTTGGCAATTGATAATGGTTATCAAACGTGTTTGATGGCGCCCACCGAAATTTTAGCGCAACAGCATTATGTTACATTTTTAGAATTTTTAAAAGGGCTTCCTGTAACAACGGCTTTGCTTACGGGGTCGAGTACGGCCAAAGAACGAAAACATATATTGGCAGGAATTGCAAGCGGAGAAATTCAAATTTTATTGGGCACGCATGCCTTAATAGAAGATAAAGTGGTGTTCAAAGATCTTGGTTTTGTTGTTATTGACGAGCAACATCGTTTTGGTGTTGAACAACGCGCACGTTTGGCAAAAAAGAATGTACAGCCTCCACATATTTTAATTATGACAGCCACACCAATCCCGCGTACCTTAGCAATGACCTTATACGGTGATCTTGATACAAGTGTAATTGATGAATTGCCACCCGGACGCAAACCAATAAAGACCATGCATTTTAGCGAAGCACAGCGCTTGCGTTTGTTTGGATTTATGAAAGAGCAAATTGAATTAGGACGACAAGTATATGTGGTTTATCCTTTAATAAAAGAAAGTGAGAAATTGGATTATCAAAATTTACAACAAGGTTATGATGATCTCTTAAAAGAATTTCAGCCGCCAAAATATCAAATTAGTATTGTTCACGGCAAATTAAGCAACGAGCAAAAAGAATTTGAGATGCAACGTTTTATTAAAGGCGAAACGCAGATCATGGTTGCTACAACAGTTATTGAAGTTGGTGTAAATATTCCGAATGCAAGTGTGATGGTAATTGAAAGTACCGAACGTTTTGGATTATCGCAATTACATCAATTACGTGGAAGGGTAGGGCGCGGTGGCGATCAATCGTATTGTATTTTGATGACGGGTTATAAATTGGGACAAGACAGCAGAACGCGAATTGAAACCATGGTGCGCACAACGGATGGATTTGAGATAAGTGAAGTGGATCTTAAATTGCGCGGTCCGGGTGATATTGAAGGAACGCAACAAAGCGGTGTGTTGAATCTTAAATTGGCGGATCTTGCAAAAGACGGACAGATACTGCAAATGGCGCGTAATGCGGCGCAACAAATATTGGATGAAGATTACGAACTTAAATTACCAAAGAATTCAGTTTATCAAGGATACCTATCTTATCAGAATAAGAATCGTCCTGATTGGAGCAAGGTTGGATAAAATAAAAAAGCCGCTGCAATACTCGCAACGGCTTTTTAAATTATTTTCTTATTTTATTTATAAGCAATTATCTTTTCGTGTTGTTTATCTTTTTTACCCACGCAAACCACTTTGAAATAACCCGGACAATTATTTGGGTCAGCAGTTCCGTTAGCATCAACCCCTAAAGTTACTGTAGAATTACGGTCTTCACAGGTATGAGTTACAGTTCCCGAAATTGGACGATGCCATCCGCAACTTTTTAAACATACTACTGCTGCTGTTGCCTTTGTGGTAAAGGCTTTTCCTTTATGGTTAGTTCCGCTTGCTTCACCTGTAACACTTAATTTTGTATTGCCACCATTATATTCCCATGTTCTGCGTTTAGAAACACTCCAATTGCGTGTTGAATTATCATCAAAGGTAATGCTCATATCAGTACTGTTAACTGTACGAACAATAGTTGTTTTCTCAGGACTAAGATCTGAAAGTAATCCACCCGTTTCGTTAACCAAATGATGTGTTCCATTTATCACTACACTTTTATTATTGCGTGTTACTTTAAAATTAATGAAATTGATATCTAATTGAGCACCTACATCTCTCCAACGCGAACCCGTTGCGTAATTTGCTAATGTAAATTTCATTTGTCCGGTACGAACCTTTCCGCTGCAAGCACTTCCATTAAATGTAAGTACAATAATTCCTTGATTGATTTGCGAACTATCTACACTTGCATCACATGGCCAAGTGAATAAGGTTGGATTTATTGGTTGGTTGGTTGTTGGATCGCCCGATATTGCTCTTGAAGCATTTGCCGAATTATCAGCATCTGAATAGGCTTCTTCGGCAGCAGCGCTTTGTAATTGTGAATCGTCGGCCTGAACATTCATCGTCTCTGATTTTTCAGTTTCTTCCATTTCTTTCTTTTTACACGAGGTAAATACCAGCGAAAAAGCTACTGTGATGGTTAAACAGCTTTTTATTATTGAATTGTTTTTCATGGTTGTTGTTTTTATTCATCAGTATGACCGGGATAGTGAGGAAAGGTTTAACGGTTTAATTTAAAGATTTGTTAAAATATTGAAAAATAGGGTGATAGTATGGTAGAAACATATCTTTGGGATAGTTGGGAAAATAATTACATTTAATTGATGAATTTGATCCGTAAAGACCTTATTATTGCCTTAGCCACTCCGCAAGGTGTGGGTGCTATTGGCGTTATTCGCATAAGCGGACCGGATTGTATCTCTTTAGTTGAACGATTTTTTTTGACAAAGAATTTAAAACTAAAAAAACTTAGCGATAAAGCTTCGCACACATTACATTTTGGAATTATTGCACATTTAGATATAGTGATTGATGAAGTGATCGTAAGTTTATTTCGCGCACCACATTCATATACAGGTGAAGAGTCTGTTGAGATCTCTTGTCACGGTTCTACATTTATTTTACAACAAGTAT
>JAHEYC010000075.1:14415-16524 GCA_023251775.1 Sphingobacteriaceae bacterium
GCATTATTTTTAAAGAACGGTTGTAGAATGGCCGAACCCGGCGAATTTACCATGCGCGCGTTCTTGAATGGAAAGTTAGATCTTAGTCAGGCCGAAGCGGTGGCCGATCTTATTGCAAGCAATTCGGCTGTATCGCATCAAGTAGCAATGCAACAAGTGCGTGGAGGATTTAGCAGTAAGATAAAATTATTGCGCGATCATTTATTGAATTTTGCGTCGTTAATAGAATTGGAATTGGATTTTAGTGAAGAAGATGTGGAGTTTGCCGATAGAAGTGATCTTAAAAAATTAATTTTTCAAATTTCGGGTATCATTTTAAAATTGCTGGAAAGTTTCGAAGTTGGAAATGTGATAAAGAATGGAATACCTGTTGCTATTGTTGGAAAACCAAACGCAGGGAAATCAACGTTGTTGAATTTATTATTGGATGATGATAAAGCTATTGTAAGCGAAATTCCCGGAACAACACGCGATGTGATAGAAGATGAGATGGTGATCGACGGCGTGCTTTTTAGATTTATTGATACAGCCGGAATTCGTACAACTACCGATATTGTAGAGCAAATGGGAGTTAACAAAGCCTTTGATGCCATAAAAAAATCGGCCATCGTTATCTATTTGTTCGATACACATGAATTGAGTAGTGGAGATCTTAACCTGGAAGTTGATTTTATGAAGCAACATATTAACGGATCGCAATTAGTTGTTGTGGCAAATAAAATAGATGTAGAAGGGGAGGAAGCGTTAAGAAAAGAATTCAGCAGTTTTAATGATCTTATTTATATTTCTGCTAAAGAGGGAAGGAATATAAATGAACTAAAGAGTAAACTTGTGTCGCTATTTGATACCAAAGCAGTAAATGCAACGGAGACCATTGTAACTAATGCACGGCACGCCGAATCTTTGCGAAAAGCACTTAATGCGTTGAATAAAGTTACAGAAGGATTAAATAATAAAGTTCCGGGCGATCTTTTGGCCCTCGATATTCGTTATGCGCTTGATGAATTAGGCGCCATTACAGGCCAAGTTACCAATGACGATCTTTTAGGAAATATCTTTTCTAAATTCTGTATCGGGAAGTAATATCCTTTTTCGAATCGACCACCTCTAACACAATGGGTTTTATTGTTTATCTAGTTTATTAGGCTATCTTTAGCTAAATCCGATATGTAAAATCACGACTAGATCAATAAAATAAAAATCATAATTATACTAACAGCTATTCTGTTAACCTCATGTTCTGTTCAAAAAAGACATTATATGAAAGGTTTTTATGTATCTCAAAAAAGTAAAAGTCATACAAAGGGACCAATTGTGGTGAAAGCAGAAACAAATTCTTGTATAGCAGAAGTGGTGGCGAGCGAACAACTGGTTGCGTCAACCGGATCCAATATTCCGATTAAAATAATACCAAACTCCATTTTAGATCTTAGTGATGAATGTAACGATATTTTAACCATGAAGAATGGTGATAAGCTAAAAGTAAAAGTATTAGAAGTTGGTGTAGATGAAATTTTATATAAGCGTTGCGATAATTTAGACGGCCCGACGATAGTTGTAAACAAAAAAGAAGTGTTTAAGATCAAATATAGCAATGGGTCAGAAGAAATTATTGAGCAAAAAGCGGAGATAAATAAAAAGGAAAGAATAAATAATAATGCCCCGGCAGTTAAATTAAAAACTCATCCATTAGCTTCCATGAGTTTATTTACCGGAATATTGACATTTATTGCTTTTTTATATCTTTTGATAATGTTGGCGATAGCCCTTATTGTTTTTTCTGTTTTACCTTTTTTCGACTTAATAGATGTTTTAAAACAGATCATAATACCCTTGTTGTTGTTTTCATTAACAGCAATTACTTCTATTACTTCGGGAATTTTCTCGCTCGTTAAAATTAGTAGAGAGCCAAACAAATATAAAGGAATGGGTATGGCAGTGGCGGGAATTATTCTTTCAGCCATCTCTATTATCATTTTTGTGAGTATTATCGCTTCAATTTAATTATACTCTTATGAAAATATTTAATTGGTGAGAAACGTATTGGAACAAAAAACAGGAATCTCAAATTAAAATTGAAGGATCGAACAAAGTTATTGATCTTTTTTT
>JAHEYC010000075.1:16534-17810 GCA_023251775.1 Sphingobacteriaceae bacterium
GAGGGCCTAGAAATATTCAATAAGACCAATCAACAAGCCTGGTTTTCTTCTATGTAAATTATTTAGTATATTAGATTAAAATTTAAAACCTATAATTATGAAAAAAATCAGAACGTTAACAGCTATACTAATTGGATCAGCAGCGATATTATGTCTTGCAATTACTTCTTGTAATAAAGGAGATAGAGGTCCGGAAGGCCCGGCCGGTACAAACGGAACTAACGGCGTATCCAATATTCAAACAAGCACACTAACTACAACAAATGCGAATTGGACCTATGTTGCATCCAGTAAATCGTATACAGCTAATATTACCTATGCGGCTGTAACTAGTTCAGTTGTTGATAAGGGCACAGTGCAAGTTTTTATGGGCGGACCATCAGGTACATGGGTAGCTTTGCCATATTCATATGGAATAGAGCAGATATTATATTCATATAGAACCGGTGAAGTTTGGCTGGAATATACGTATTCTGATAATACTGTTCCTCCGATCCCGAGCGGACTAACATTCAAAATAGTTGTGATCCCTCCCGGTATGGTTAAGCCAAATGTAAATGTGCACGACTACTCTGAACTTAAACAAGCGTACGGGATAGTAGATTAATGAAAAAAGAATTTATTTGAACTAAAAAAAGCAAGCGGATCATTCCCTTGCTTTTTTATTTTTCTAAACTCCATAAAATATAAACGAGGAGTTCGTTAAGAATAAAATCAGATCCGATCTTACTCCTTAATAACCTTCAAACTCGTTCTTCTATTTTTGGCTTTTCCTGCATCTGTTCCGTTATCTGCAACCGGCATTGTTTGCCCGTAACCTTTAGCACTTACTCTTGCTTCTGCAATTCCTTTCGAGATCAAATATTTTCTTACTTCATTTGCTCTTTCTTGTGAGAGTTTTAAATTGTCTTCTTCTTTGCCAACATTATCGGTATGGCCTTGTATTTCAACTACCATCGTACTTTTGATCTTTAAAATTTCTACAAGATCATCGAGGGCCTTAAATGAATTTGGTTTTAGATTTGATTTCCCGGTTTCAAAATAAACATTCTCTAAAACAAAATCTTTTGGCGGATCAATTTTTATTTCTACTTCATACGTTGCTTCCTTATCAGCAGGCACATTCATTTTTGTATAATCAACATCAGTTGTGAATTTTTTATACCTCAAACTATAAGTTCCACTCACGGGGATCAATAATTCAAACTTTCCGGCAGCATCTGTGTTTGCTTTGTAGCTTGCTTTTGTTTTATCATTCACAAAAATAATGGTTTCG
>JAHEYC010000076.1 GCA_023251775.1 Sphingobacteriaceae bacterium
GTACTGCTTCCATTTACAACCGAGAAACCAAATAGATCAACGCTATTTCTTAAGATACAATAAGCACCTTGTGGAATAGTAGCGATCGGGAAATAGATGCGAGCACCAAATAAATTACCGGCAGTTCCGGGAACAACCGTAAAATTACCCGCAGCAATAGGCGTTGGAACAGCATTGGTATCTAAGGTGAATGTACCAATGGCAGCAGTTCTTACATACACATCCAAAAATAAGGAGTCAGAACTTTCTCTCTCAAAACTTGCAGTGTATGAACCTGCGCAATATGCAGGAGCAATTTGTGCGGCTGCTAATTTGCAACCTCTGCCACCAACATTGAATGCATAAACGGGTTTGTCTGATTGAATGTAGGTCAATGCATTTCCTGAGGTATTTACTTTGAATGTTTCACCACTATTGATCAACCAATTTGTTGTGGTTGCAGAAGTGATAGATAAACTTGTTGAGTTTTGCGGCGCAAGGATATACGTTTGATCGAATTGAGTTCCTGTTCTGTGGATCACGTAATGCATCCCAAGCCGAGTTGTAGGTGTGATCTGATCTGCATAATAACTTGGACACACTGAATTTCCACCAACAGCACCAAATATACTTACTGCTATCTTTTTGTCCGCAGAAATAATTGATCCAGAAAGATCGGTTGGCGGATAACTTAAAATTCCGAGAGTTGAGTTAACGGCTGCTACAAGCGTTGTAGTGTTATTGCCTGCTAAATATGAATAACTTCCAGCATTAGCATTTGTTGTACAAAAGTCTGGTAAACCATCCAGGTTAAAATCTGCCGAAACAACACAACGCGGTGATGTTCCTACTGCTGTATTAACAGCCGTGTTAAATGCTGCGCCTGTTGTTCCACTAAGCACAGAAACATCATTTGAACCCGAATTGGCAACAACCACATCCAAAAAACCATCAGGATTTACTGTTGCGCTTGTAATACCTTCTGGTTGTGTTCCTACGTTATAATTGGTGCTTCCTGTAAAAGTTCCAACCGCACTACTTCTGAATATGCGGATAGTATTTGCTCCCCTTTGGGTAACCACTACATCCTCAAATCCATCGGCATTGAAATCGGCAACTACTAAGCGAAACGGTGTGGCACTCGTTCCATTATTGACTGGAACAGGGGCAAAATTTCCTGCTCCAGTAGCAGTAAACGTAGAAATAACATTAGAAACGGCACAAGCGATCACAACATCCTTGAACCCATCATTGTTAAAGTCAGAGATCTTAATATCCTGTGGTTGCCCAGCAGTAGCATAAGTATTGCCTATGGCAAAACCTCCTGCCCCATTTCCAAGAAAGACACTGAAAAAATCAGCATAACTATGCGTTATAACAAAATCCTTATTACCGTCGCCATTAAGATCGTCACAAGCGAGTCCGGCCGGACCACTTGCCGGAGGTAAATTAAAATAAGTTGGGGCCGAAAAACCTCCTGCTCCATTACCAAGCAATACGCAAACATTATCTGTGCCAAAATTACTTACAAGAAGATCTTGGTTACCATCATTGTTCACATCCTCCGATAAAATGTAATTAGGTGTTGTCCCAACGCTGTACGTTCCGATCTCGGTAAATGCGCCAGCTCCATTACCCTTTAGAATAAATACTTTATTGTATCTCTGATCGATCACAGCCATGTCTTTTGAACCATCACCATCAAAATCTTTTGTAACAGCCCACATGGGTTGTGTGTTTAAAAAATTTTCCTGGCATGAAAAAGTTTGACCTTGGTTAAGATTCATTACAAAGGTGACATCCTTTGGATGGGGACCAATTAAATTTCCTCTTGGAGTTATCAAGAGCGCAGTTACCCCTGGTTCAGTTGCAATAATATCAAACCCTGTATTACCGGACACAGCGTTGTAAAGTGTATTGATCGAACTTGTGAACGGCGCAAAAAAATCATCACCGATCCCATTTCTTCCTTTGATACTAATATTCTCTTTACTTGTAGCAGATTCCATAATGTAATTCACCGAAACAGAACCTGTAGAACTGATGTATAAACCTAGGTTAGAAACCACGTTGGCCGTTGTGTTTACAAATAAAGCAACAGATGGGGTTAAGTTAACAACAGTAGAAGTGTTGGCAGCAAGATTGAATACTAAATTCACACCGGCTGCATTGGCGGGTTGTCTTACTCGAACAGTAACCGCTTGAGTATATGAACCGATCTGAAGTCCAACAGAGGTTGTGCCGATTGGTACAGGAACTTTGGGTGCCGCAAACCAAAAACTAGTATCGATCTGCGCATTCAGTTCAAAAAGAGAGAAACAACTTAAAAGTAAAAGGTAAAAATACCGCATATCCTATTGTTTTTTAATGCAAAAGCCGAACGTAAATTCGGCATTATTTTAAATAATGTTAATTGTACGAATATAGTAAAAATATCGACTAATTTGGCAAATTTAACAAAATAACAAGCTTATATTTATCCTTGAATATCAAGAAATTAACAGCACTATGCCGATAAACCAAAACCAATTGGAACCCTTTAAAAATTTGGAGCTGATCGCCAAAAAAGTGGTAGAAGGTTTTATAACAGGAATGCATAAAAGTCCGTTTCACGGTTTTTCGGTTGAATTTGCCGAGCATCGCTTATACAATAAAGGAGAAAGTACAAAGCATATCGATTGGAAATTGTTTGCGCGCACCGATAAATTATTCATAAAACGTTATGAGGAAGAAACAAATCTGCGATGTCAAATACTGCTGGATGCCTCATCCAGCATGCTTTTCCCAAAGGATGCCGAAAATACGAAGTTGAGTTTTAGTGTTCATGCTGCCGCGGCATTATGCGAACTTTTAAAACAACAGCGCGATGCATTTGGACTAACTATTTTTCAGGATAAGATCATCCATCACCTTCCCGCCAAGGGAAGTGTAACTCAAAAAAAGATCATTTTTGATCTGCTCGAAAATTTATTGACCTCAACCGAACTCAATCACTCAACATCCACCGAAAGCGCGCTGAACGAGGTTGCAGAGATCATCCACCAGCGATCATTAGTGGTAATTTTTAGTGATATGTTTGATAATAAACAAGTGCATGATGGTCTTTTTTCATCACTTCAACATTTAAAATTCAGAAAGCATGAAGTTGTTCTGTTTCATGTTACCGATAAGAAAAAAGAGTTGGAATTTGAGTTTGAGAATCGTCCGTACCATTTTATCGACATGGAAACCGGTGAGGAATTGAAATTAAATCCAAGTCAGGTAAAAGAGAATTATTTGAAGAACATAAACAAATACAAAGAAGAACTTGAACTAAAATGCGGACAATATCAAATTGATCTTGTGGAAGCTGATATCAATGAAGGATTTGATAAAGTATTGTACGCTTATTTGGTAAAACGCAATCTGATGAGTAAATAATTTTTGTTTTAGATCCCCAACTTTTCTTTTAATTGCGAATAACTGGTACGACTTACAGGCACTTTTTTGCCCGAACGCAACACCGCAACGTAAGAATTTTTTTCGAGTGGTTCGATGCGTGTCAATTCTTTTAAATTAACGATGAACGAGCGATGTGTTCTAAAAAAATCGTTCGTATTAAGAACAGATTCGTAATAATTCATTGTTTTTTTCTTGAGGAAGTACGTTTCTTTTGTGAAGATCTTCACGTAATCGTCGTACGCTTCGATGTAATGAACATCTTGCGTTGGAACAATGCTAATGTCTCCGCCATTTTTAATAACAATGCGATTTGCCTCTTCAGAATACAACTGAGATGTATTCAATAATTTCTCAACTTTTGTTTCCGGTTTACTCACTCCTGCTCTCCATTTATCGAGTGCCGAATTAAATCTATCCTGACTATAAGGTTTCAATAAATAATCAATGGCATTTGCTTCAAAAGCTTTTATAGCATACTCATCAAATGCTGTTGTAAAAATGATTGCAGGTTTATCATCTATCAATTCCAACATCTCAAATCCGCTGATCTTTGGCATTTGAATATCTAAAAAAATAATATCGGGTTTATGGTGTTGAATGGCTTTTACACCTTCAAATCCATCGCCACATTGCGCCACTAATTCAATATCGGTGTGTTGCATTAAATATTCTTGAGCCACTGTTCTTGCCAAAGGTTCATCGTCTATTATGATCGCTCTCTTCATTTTATCTTATTTTAATTGCGGTATCGAAATAGTGGTTATAAAATTTGAATTCTCTGTTCTGGTTCTCAAAAGATCTTTTCGTGCAAACAACAAATATAATCTTCGCTGAATAGATTCTAAACCAAAACTATTACCCGTTTTTGAACGTTGTGTTTCTTTATCATAGGGATTTGTGATCTCAACCGTTAATAAATTATCCTTTAAGTTAGTTTCGATGGTAATTAGTACGTCGCCGGTTGTATCATACAAACCAAACTTAATGGCATTCTCTACAACAGGCTGTAACAATAAAGGCGGAATCCCGCTTTCTAAACAATTCTCACAATTTTTTGTTTCTACTTTTAGGCGGTGACCGAAACGAACTTTCTCTATCTCCAAATAGAGATTCAAATGCGCAAGTTCATCTTTTAGCGGAATTAATTTTTGCTCATCCTTTCTTAAAGTTCCTCTTAGAAATTCAGATAATTGCTGAACCATTTTACGTGCCTCTTGCGGTTGTGTGATGACTAAAGCATTTATAGAATTTAAACTATTGAATAAAAAATGTGGTTGAAGTTGTTGTCGCAATTTTACCAACTCCGCTTCCCGCATCATGGTCTCAATTTCGGTTTGATCTTTTCCTGTTCGCTCTTTTTCGTTCAAATAACTTACCATCCAATGTGCAATGGTAATAAATGAAATAACTAGCAAAGCGATCACCGCTCTAATTGGCATTGATCGTTCAACAAATTGAAGATAGACAGCATTATCTTCAAACACTAATTTTAAAATGCAAGAGAGTATAAATTGAAAAGCAACTACGATCACGATCACATACACCGCGCGGTAAAAACGGTTTGCTTTGCCGGGTTGATAGAATTTAAATAAGAGAACAGTGAGAACACCAATAGTGGCCAAAAGCAAATTAGAAATGGCCGCATCGGTTATGGCCAATTTACAATCAATGCCTATTTTAAACAATACGAACCAGTGCACCGCTGTAAAAACCAGCCATGCCGAGCAAACCGTAATAATTGCTTTTTGCGTTGAGTATATGATCCCGTTAGTTATAACTTAGGCGAAACTTAGCAATTTAGTTTGGATAATTTGCGAGCGATGATGAACATAATCAATGAATGTGCTCGAATCGTGAGCTTCGTGCGTGGTTGAATACAATGGATCGCCATTCTTGTACGTTCTTAATTCAAATATATCTATCACGTCAATAAATGTCCATTCAACCGATTCGTCCATATCATTACTAAATCTTTCTTCCAACACTTTTCCCTGTGCTTTTGCTTTAAAAAAAGCATCTTCCAAGTTAGTTGCATTGATCAAAATAGTTTGTTCATCAAATTGCGATTGGTGCAAACCTTCTCCAATATTGATATTAAATACCAGTTTTACGATGTATGTGTTCATTTGCTTAAATTTTATGTGTTTAACTTCTAATTTCTATTCCTCCAAAAACAACCGTTCCTTTTAAGATCAAGATCTTTTGATCGGTAACAGCCACAGTTGTTTGAATTGGTCTTTTGTCCTCAATCCCTCCCAAAACAGCAACCAATTCCGATTTTATTTCCCAATGTGAAGGAATGATGAGTTTTGTTCCGCCAAATACCTGATTGATCTCTAACGTCACTGCATCTTTAAAATCGGCTTGACTTAAATTATATTCAGCACCACCCATTACATTGGTTATTTCTCCCCCTGTGAAATTTTTTGAAATAACGTTTTTTTTTACACCTCCCATAAATGTTGTAGAATCTATGTGATCTTCGCTGCTGCTTACGGTTTCGGTTTTGCACCATTCTTCCCAATGCTTTCCGTGATAATGCTTGTTACGACCCCATCTGCTCCAACTGTTTGGGTCCCATTTTCTGCGCGGTTTAAATATCATTACCATTCCAATAAAGATGATCACAACAGGCCAGATAATATGTCGCAAATTCATATCGGGATTAAGATCGCTGAATATAAAAGCGGCGCCTATTCCAATAAATGCTATCCAACTTAAGCGACGAAAATTACTTTTAAAAGCGATGGCGATACCGATGGCGATAAAAATCATTTTCCAAGTGAATATCCAAGGCGGTATCATTGCTCCTAATTCTCTTGCTAAAAATAAAGCGCCGAATAATACTATGAGTACGCCTCCAATAATTTTACCTCTTCGGTGGCTCTTTTCCCACATATCCCATCTTTCTTGTTGTTCTTTTGTGATGTTTTGATCTTCCATGATTCTTTTTTTTTGTAAAGTTACGGCAAGCATCAAGCGTGCACAAGGGTAATTAGGTACGATGTATAGTGGGGTCGGTGAAATGTACCGATGAAGCGGTGGGAAGTATTATTTCAATTTATCTTTTTGTGCTTTGAAGTGACGAAGCATTTCGGGAAAGCCCATTTTCATTGTAAAACCTTCCATAGCTTGTGCAATGCGTTTACTTTTTGTTTCAATGGTCTTTGCTTCTTCGATCCATTTAGAATAATATTTTTGATGCGAGCCGGGTAAAGCTTTAAAGAATTTCTCTGCAGCTTTATCATCTTTTAAACAGTCCAAAAAATCGCTGTTGATCTTAAATTCCGACGTGTCGAGCTGCAAACTTAATTTTACTTTCTCACCTTTTTGTTTCTTTATTTTTTTACGAAGATCTGCTTTTAAAGGAATGATAAAGTCACCGTTTCCCATGGGGATCAATGCCATTTGTTTAATAGGCAAAAGATCAATTTTTCCTTTAACGCGATACGACTTTTTTACTTTAGGATTTATTTTTTCGGCAATATCAAAAGGGATAAAAACGTAGGTCCAGCCGGTTTTTTCTCCCATTTTATTGAATTTTTCGATGATGGTGGTGAGGTTAACCATGGCTTAAAATTAGAGATAATTTTAGTATATTTAGTTAATGAAAAGCACAAAACATTTAAGAAATCTATCGATCCTTTACGGGGTTTCCATACTACTTTCTGCTTTTGGGATCTGGGTTGACAGTGATCCAAAAATAGGTGTAACAACTTTATTTGAGGATGCTATCGTTTTAGTAGGCTTCTCTATCTTTATATTTTCATTCATCTGCGCATTTTATTTTGTGCTCTATTTCTTTGTGGATAAGTTAAAAACTAATTGATATGATCTTCTTGTGGGATGAAACATCCCACCCCTCTAATAACACCTTTACCTTACGTAAAACCGTCATGCTTGCGGGACGGAATGTTTCATCCCGCAAAAAAATACAAACAGCAAAAGCTGGATTAATTTCATTGATCCAGAACCGCAAATTAATGCTCAAGTAAACCCAAGCTCCTACGTCGCTTGGTGTTTTTTGTTTTTTCACTCTCAGCCTCAAGCGAGCTTGGGAGGAAAATGGATTAGCTACGCTGATCCAGAACCGAGAGTTAATGCTCAAGCAAACCCAAGCTCCTACGTCGCTTGGTGTTTTTTGTTTTTTCACTCTCAGCCTCAAGCGAGCTTGGGCTTCGATTGAAAAAACAAAAAACCCAACCACTTCGTGGTTGGGTTTACTTGTTGCCCGAGCTGGATTCGAACCAACATAGTCGGTACCAAAAACCGAAGTCCTGCCATTAGACGATCGGGCATTTTACTGGAACCAGGCTGCGAAATTACAAAAAAATCATAAATGGGCAATAAAATTGCTGAAATTTACTTTAATTTAAAGCACCGAAAATCAGTATATTCGCTAACCTTAACAAAGCAAAAATAGCATGACCTTATCTTACAAAAAATTAAACAACATCGTAGCCTGGTTAGTATGGGCCGTAGCAACGTATACCTATTGTTGCACAATTGAACCCACCGCCAGCTTTTGGGATTGCGGCGAATATATTGCCTGCTCCTATAAATTAGAAGTGGGTCACCCTCCCGGAGCGCCTTTCTTTTTATTACTCGGAAGATTCTTCGCCGTGTTTGGTGGCGATAATCCTACCAACGCAGCTATGATGATCAATATCATGAGCGCACTCGCCAGTTCGTTCACCATTTTATTTTTATTTTGGACCATCACACGTTTGGCATTAAAAGTTTACGGACGTACTGCCGAAGAATTATCTACAGGACAACAATGGGCAGTTCTTGGATCTGGTATCATTGGCGGATTAGCTTATACATTTTCCGATTCGTTTTGGTTCAGCGCCGTTGAAGGCGAGGTTTATGCCATGTCATCATTTTTTACCGCACTCGTTTTTTGGGCCATCTTAAAATGGGATGAAGAAGATACCAAAGATCCAACATTGGCACTTCGCTGGATAGTTTTTATTAGTTATATGATGGGACTTTCTATTGGTGTCCATTTACTGAACTTACTTGTGATCCCTGCCATTGGTTACGTGATCTATTTCAAAAAATATTCGTTCACTTGGAAAGGATTTTTTGTTTGCGGAATTGTTTCGGTATTAATTCTTGGTGCGGTGCAAAATGTCATCATTCCTAAAGTTGTAAAATTTGCGGCCGACTACGAAGTGTTCTTCACCAATAAAATTGGAATGGGTTTCAATACAGGAACATTCCTTTACTTTTTATTATTGCTCGTTTCCATTGCATCATTTATTAAATACACGATCAGTAAAAACGAAAAAGCTTATAAAATTGGTTTTTATTCTACTATTGTTCTCGCTGCAATTGCAGTTATTGCCGCACCCGGACTTCATATCACTGGAAAAAAAGAATATACAGGAGCGTTGTTGCGGATACTTATGTTAGGCGGAATTATTTACGCCATTCATAAATACAAAACAAAGACCATCACCCTTAACGCTATCTTTTTAAGTTTAGCAACACTCTTGATCGGTTACTCCTCTTTCTTTGTATTGGTAATTCGTTCGCAGGCAAATACGCCAATGGACGAGAACGATCCTGAGAATGCACCAAACATGTTATCGTATTTGTTGCGTGAGCAATATGGCGATTGGCCGGTATTGTACGGACAGTATTATAATGCACCAACAGTTAATCCAAAAGATTTTGGAAGTGGAGACCCAATATATGCACGCGATAAAACACCGGGAGCAAAAAAATATATTGTGGTAGATGATCGCCGAAATTCTATTCCAAAATATGAAAAAGATTTTTGTACGATATTCCCGCGTATGTGGAGTAATCAATCGCATCACGAATCGGCGTATAAATATTGGGGAAATGTGGTGCGCAACCACAAAAACAAATTGATAGAGAATTCGCGAACAGGCGAACCCGAAACTGTAGAGATCCCAACTTTTGTGGCTAATATGAATTATTTTGTGTCGTACCAAGTATTGTATATGTACTTTAGATATTTCATGTGGAATTTTGCGGGCCGACAAAACGATCAACAAGGTTTGCTTAAAAATACGATGGAAGGAAATTGGGTGACCGGAATAACGGGATTAGATAATGCCCGATTAGATTCGGATACAACCTTAGTGATCAATAGAGATAAAGATAGTAAAGCAACAAATCACTTCTACGCTTTACCATTGATCCTAGGTTTATTCGGCGCTGTGTTTCATTTCAGAAGAAAAGCATTGGATGCATGGATCGTGTTGGCATTTTTCTTGTTAACGGGATTAGCTATTGTTATCTATTTGAATCAAACACCTTATCAACCACGTGAGCGAGATTATGCCTATGCGGGAAGCTTTTACGCCTTTGCAATTTGGATAGGATTTGGCGTGATAGCACTTTACGATTTTCTTTCTAAAAAAATGACAGGGAATATGATCGCCGTTGGAGCTACAGCTTTTAGTATGATCGTTCCGGGCATCATGGCCAAAGAAGGTTGGGATGATCACAATCGTTCGTTGCGTACATTGTCGCGAGATTGTGCTGTGAATTATTTACAATCGTGTGCACCAAATGCAATTTTATTTACCAATGGAGATAACGATACATTCCCATTATGGTATGCGCAAGAAGTTGAAGGTATACGAACCGACGTGCGTGTTGTAAATTTAAGTTTACTTCAAACTGATTGGTATATTGCACAAATGCGCAGAGCGGCTTACGACAGTGCGCCGGTGCCATTTACTATTCCTGAAGAAAAACTCCAGGCCGCCAAACGCGAAGTGGTTTATATCATGGCGCGCGATAGCAAACCAATGAAATTAAAAGATGCCATCGATTTTGTAACGAGCGATGATCCGGATAATAAATTTGATAATAACGGAACGTTGATCGATTATTTTCCTTCGAAAGAATTCTTTGTGTATGTGGATTCGATGAAGGTGATGAAGAATAAAGTGATCTCGGTAAAAGATACAGCGCGTTTAACCAAACGTATTGCATGGGATCTTGGCAACCGTGGATATATCACAAAGAATGATCTGATGGTATTAGATCTTATTGCACACAATGATTGGAAACGTCCAATTTATTTTGCAGTTACAACAGGTAACGAAGCGTATGTTGGTTTAGATAAATATTTCCAATTGGAAGGATTAGCTTACCGTTTTGTTCCTATCAAACAAACCGAAATGGAAGCCGGACAAGGCGGTCGTGTTAATACTGAGATCATGTACAAAAATATAATGGAAAAATTCTTGTGGGGCGGATTGGATAAACCCGGTGTGAATTTGGATGAGACCAGTATGCGCATGGCAGGAAATTTACGTATGCAAATGAGTATTTTGGCTCAGGCTTTAATTAACGAAGGTAAGAACACAAAAGCAAAAGCTGTTTTGGATAAATGCTTAACGGTTATTCCCGAAGAGAATGTGCCTTATGACGGAACTATTTTTACAATGACAGCAGCGTATTATCAACTTGGCGATAAGCAAAAAGCAACGGAACTTTCTAAACGACTTTTTGATATTTTTGAAGGTGATTATAATATCTACAATAAGCAAAAAGGAAATCACCGCATTGCATTTCAACGCGAAATGGATCAGGCAGCTGAGATCATGAAACGTTTAACGGGATTAGCTCAACAATTCAAAGATGAAAAACTGGCAAAAGAATTCATGGAACGTATGAGTAAAATTGTACCTCCTGAAGAATTAATACCGGATGGTAATGATCAAGGTCCGAAGGAAGCTTCGCCTATCGAGTTAAAATAAAAGTACGCTTGAATAATTTATTGCTCATACAGCCTAAGAAATGGATGAAAAAATTCTTTTCGAAGGCTGTGTGGGAAATGAACGGATCGGAAAAAACCATTTACCTTACCTTTGATGATGGACCAATTCCCGGATTGACCGAATGGATATTGGACGAATTAAAAAAGTTTAATGCCAAAGCAACTTTTTTTTGTGTGGGAGAGAATATCTTAAAGAACAAAACCATTTTTGATCGCATTATTAAAGAGGGACATCAAGTTGCCAATCACACTCAAAATCATATCAAAGGTTTTCATTCGAGTTTATTAGAGTATATAAAAAATACCGAAGCTTGCGAAGCACTTACAAAAAGTAAATTGTTTCGTCCACCATACGGACAATTACGTAAAAGCCAATACCGCGCCTTGCTTCGCAAAAATTATAAGATCATATTTTGGGATGTGATAAGTTACGATTATGAAAAGATAAGTCCTGAAAATTGTTTAAAGAATGTTATCCGCCATACAAAAGCGGGAAGCATCGTTCTTTTTCATGATAATATAAAAGCGGATGGCAATGTAAGATTTACGCTCACACGAACACTACAACATTTTTCGGAACAGGGATTTGATTTCAGATCAATTAGCGCTCACCACTAATTCGGGTGTGATCTTTGTTTTTACGCCTTTAAATAGGAAGATCATTGATATAAGTACGATCACGTGCGAGATATCTTTATAATTGAACCATTCGCCAAAAGAGAATTTAAAACTATGCACAACAATTGACATAAAGGAGATGATGATGCCGGCAACAATATAGCCACTGCCTGCATGTTTATTTCTAAACGTGATGTAATGCACAATGAGAGAATAAAATAAAACAATTCCGGCGTGGATCTTTACCAGTAAAAAATTATTTAAAAAGAAAGTGATCACCAATAAGGAGATCATCCATAATACTATCCCGTAATTATAAGTTTGGCCGGAATTCTCTTTTTGCAGATTTGAATAGATAAATGTGGCGCGATAAAAAAAATAAATTCCAACAAGTGATACAGAATTCATTAAGAACCATGATACCTCTAAAAAAGTATCACCCAATTGTTCGTGAATACCGTGCGTTGCTGATGCCAACAAAGAGCTCAATGCCATCAATAAAAAAAATATTCCCCAATGCCTCGAGATCTGGTGTTTGAATCGTAAGGTGCGGAAATAAACAAATAAGCAGTAAATGGTAATAAAGGAATTGGTTAAAATAGTAACCGGTTCAAACAATTTAAAACCAAACAATGTGATGTATGTATAATCGAGATTCAAAGTCGACAAAATTACACTTTTTCCTAAATAATGAAAGCAATAAGCGTTAATTGATGATGGAATTCGGCCTATAGATCAAGGATTAATGGATATATTTGAAAAAACTTTAACAATGGAAGTAAAAGACAGCAATGGGGCCATATTGAATGATGGCGATTCGGTGACCCTAATAAAAGATCTTAAATTAAAAGGGAGTTCAACCGTTTTAAAGCGCGGAAAAGTTGCGAAGAATATCAAATTAACAGATGATCCGCATGAGATCGATTGTAAATTGGATGGAACTAAAATTGTGTTGAGAACGGAGTTTGTAAAAAAAGTATAGTTAATCTACCTCATAACCCATTGGGTCGAGCGTTATATCAAGGTCTTCAACACCTGTGCTCACTTCCAGATCGTACACAGTAGTATTATTACTTCTTTGAATTTTAAGTGCGAACGAAATTTTTGAAAGAGGATATTTTTTATTAACTGCTTTCATTACGCGTTTTGGAACTTCCGAAATTTTTATCTCTGTTTCAGTTTCTTTGAATGTACCATCGGGTAAAAATACCGCTACCTTATCTTTTCCCTCATCTACAAATCCAACTTCGTAATTTGTTTGCGAACTTCCTTCCCATCTAATATTATGCGCTGTAGGAAAGCGTTGAACGAATGATCTTTTAATGGAAGCAGGAATTTCTTTTCCTCCCGTAAAAGACAACATGATCACACTTATAGCTATAATTACATACCTCATTTACCTAAATTTTTTTAAATCGTGTTCAATTGACCATGAATAATAATATCATTATCAATACATTACAAAATTATGGGCTAATTAGGCGTTAAAAAGGCGTTTTAAGCGAACGATATCAACAGGGCTTTGTGAACAAGCTGCCGGCGGGGCTTTGGGGACTAGAATACCTTGAAAGCCTTTGTGGACAAGGGTTTCAAGAGACACTCATATTAAGAGCTAAAAAAAAGGAGATAATTTACAAGCATTTAGAGCTCATTTGACGACTAAGCGAATTTGTCCTTGATGTTTTTTAAAGTGGTCATCAAAGCTTGAAGGAATGATATTTAAAATTTTACTATTTGAGAGTATTTGCAACTGCTTCAAATTAAATGTTCGTCCATTAATGAATTGTTGATCGTATTTTTTATACGTATCATTATGCAAACTCCCAAACACTAATACAGATCGCGGTGGAAGTGCAACGCTTATTTTATTCGGCATAGCATCCTCATCAGCAAAGGCCATATCTTTTCCCCACTCTATACCGCCGGAAGAATTCACCGGGTAAACCGAAGGATGATCAGTGAATATTGGAAACACTCCACTACTCTGCATTATTTCATAATTTACATAAATAGCCTTATCACTTTTATTGATGATCATGAATTGCTCTATCCATGAACAATGCGTGAATACGATACAGATCGCTGTTAAAGTTATGTATTTAAAAAGCCTCGTCATCTCTGCAAAACTACTAATAAACCAAGGAGAGAGCTCACTCAATAAGTGTTAATTTCAATTGCCTTTTTATCAATATTTCACTATATTTGGTAAACTAAACACCTGTTATGAAAAAAATTATCCGTTTAACAGTTTTACTTCTCGCTTTTATTGGCTTAAGCAATTCTACTTTCGCACAAACCTCTAAAACTAAGAGTCCAAAATATCCTAAGTCGTTCACCATTGATAATGCAAGTTTGGATCAATTATTTGCTTACAAAGTAAACGACGTTACCAAAAGCAAAACAAATAAATACCTTAACGGTTCAACTGTATTGATAAACGCATCTTACTTAGAGAACAAACAATTAAAATTAAAACTCAGTTACTTTACCAATGCCGAACTTTATGTTCAGATCAACGGGAAAGATTCGAAGATCCTTTATATTTTATCAAGCGATAATTCGGTTTTCTATAATAGTAAAACAACCGATAAAGGTTTCACGTTAACGCAATGTTTAAAAGACGATATTATATCTGAATAATATTTAAATACATCACGATGAAAAAACTTTTACTTTTAATTCTCACTATTTGTTTTGCAAATACACTTTATTCGCAAATTCCGATATTGAATAGCAAACCCTCTATCATCCACAAGGTATTGTATCTTGATTTTGATGGAGAAGTTGTGATAGGCACAGGTTGGAACTCATCCACCAGCAACCCAACTATTACTGCACTTCCTTCAACATTAAGTCCTGCAGTAATGCTTAACATCTGGAAACGCATGAGTGAAGATTATATTCCTTTTGATGTGAATGTTACCACAGATGTTGCAAAATTCAACGCAGCCACTCCTACATCGCGAATGCGAATTGTATTTACTCCTTCAAGCGCGTGGTATCCTTCGGCAGTTGGTGGTGTTGCGTATTTGAACTCATTCACTTGGGGCGGCAGTCCTGACACACCATGTTGGGTATTTGAAAATGCACTTGGTTATAGTGGAAAAAATTGTGCTGAAGCAGGCTCTCATGAAGGTGGACATACCTTAAGTTTAAAACATCAAAGCACATGGAACGCAGGCTGCGCCATAACAGCGCAATATAATGCAGGACAAGGGGCCGGTGTTACAAGTTGGGCACCTATTATGGGTGTTGGCTATTCTAAAAATGTTACAATTTGGCATAATGGAACTAATTCAAACACCTGCACAACCATTCAATTCGATCATGGATCAAATGGGATCACAGGAGCTGCTTATTTGAATTATACATTGGATGATGTTGGAAATACACTTGCTACCGGAAAGACCATCAATACAAATACAGTTTTACTAGTTGATTCGGGAATGATAACTACACCAAGCGATGTTGACGTTTATAAATTTACTATTTGCAATAATCGCTACATGACATTTAATGTAAAACCATGGGCATTGGATACAACTGCCGGAGTTTACGATGCAGCTGATCTGGATATTCGTTTTCAATTATTTAATGCAACAACATCAGCTTCGCTTGCTATTGATACACCCTTAGCAAAACTGAATACATTAGTTGGGATGAATTTACCTGCAGGAAGTTATTATTTTGTGATCGATGGCGGCGGTTCGGCAAATTATTCTGATTACGGAAGTTTAGGAAGATATTATATGCGAATAACATCAAATAATGTTCCAACGATCATTTCTGCATTTACAGCAAGTTCAAATTTATGTAGTGGCGCCCCAATTAATTTTACAGATGCATCAACAGGCGGACCAAACACATGGAATTGGACATTAACAGGAGCTGCTCCGGCAACTTCAACATTAAATAATCCAAGTGCAACTTATAATGCTGCCGGAATTTATACGGTAACACTTGTTGCTACAAATGGTACAATTACAAGTTGCGGCGTTACACAAACTATCATGGTAAATGCATCTCCAACTATTTCAATTTTAAATTCTTCACCGATCTGCATTGGTAATAGTGCAAATATTTCGGCAAGCGGTGCAAACTCCTATTTATGGAATACCAGTGCTACAACTTCTTCTATTGTTGTTACCCCAACAGCAACAAGCATGTATACGGTTACGGGAACAACCGCGGGATGTTCAACCTCTTCTATTGTTACGGTAAATGTAAATCCTTTACCTGCTATTTTCGCGAATAGCTCAAGCTCACTAATATGCGATGGTGAAACTGCAACACTTACAGCAAGTGGCGGTTCTTCAACTTATACATGGAGCACTAATGCACCTGTACAAAGCATAATTGTTAGTCCAACAGTTACAACAACCTATACAGTTACCGGAACCGACGCATTTGGTTGCGTGAACTCAACAACTTATAACTTACTAGTTCAGTGGTGCGCTGGTCTGCACGAATTAGCTCAAAATAATTCTCCGTTCTCTATTTATCCAAATCCAAGTGAAGGAATATTCTTTATAAAAACATCGTTAACACAACAACACGACGTGATGATCTATAATGATCTTGGACAACTGGTTCAAAAACTGAAATTGAATGGCGGATCAAAATTAGATCTTACAAAAGAAGCGAACGGAATTTACCAGGTAATTATTTTGGATAGTGGTAAAGAAGTATATTCTACTAAAGTGATCAAGAATTAATCTTTGATCACCTTTTTTATTTCTGTTGAATTTCCTGAAATTACTTTAAGGTAATAAACCCCTTGCGGAAATTCTTTTAGTTCCAATTGATAACTATTTCCTGTAAAGCTTTTTCTTTGGATCATTCTTCCTGTTATATCAACCAATTCTAAAGTTTTATTTCCTGAATTAGAAACGCTAATAGTAATTTGTCCATGTGTTGGATTAGGAAAGATCTTTGTTTCACTTTGTACAGTTAATTCATTTAAGCCCACACATTGTGATACATCAACTTGCGCTGTTGACGTTGCGATACAATTATTTGCGCCGGTATAACTTACAGAATAAACATTACTCGTGGGCGGACTCAAGGTAAACGTTGATGCATGCGAATTACTTGGATTCCAAGTATAACTTACAGCACCATTCACCGAAATTGTTGCTACTTCCGTTATACAAATACTTTGCGTAAGAGGTGTAATGCTAACTGTTGGTAATGGATCAACTGAAACAGAGATCACAGCACTTGCAACACATCCTGTAATACCAGATCCCGAAACTGTATATGTTGTATTTACCATTGGAATAACATTTACACTCGATGTAGTTGGTCCTGTATTCCACGTATACGTTGTAGCCCCACTCGCCGATAAATTAACCGGTGTACCCGCACATTTAATTAAAGTTCCGCCGGCAATAGACAAAGTTGGTGTATTTAAACTACAAGGCGCGGTAACCGAAAGATCATCCCAACACATGAAAAATGGATTTGTATTTCCAATACCTTTAATTGCCATGTAATAAAAACCGGAAGCTGGAACAACAAATGTATTTGTAAGTGAAAGATAGAACATGCTTGTTAAACTTGCAGCTGCTGTTACCGAAGCAATATTCACTAACCCGGTGGTTGATTGTGATGCGCCATAATACATCGAAAATTCTGACCAACCATTTCCGCCATCGGTTACATAAAATACTTCTGCTGAATACGTAATGCCTGCATATAATTTTATTCCATTTGTATAGAAGTAATCGCCTGTAGGATTTGTTCCAAATTTAAATGCTGCAAATTTATTTCCTGAATTTGGATAACGATTATTATTTGCCATGGCTGTATAAGTTTGGCAAATGTTTGTTGGATTTGAAGCAGCCCATGAGCAATTAGGTAGTGTATTA
>JAHEYC010000143.1 GCA_023251775.1 Sphingobacteriaceae bacterium
GGTCAGGAAAGAATTGCAAAAAGAACGTCATCATCAATAACCGGATATGCATTCCATCCACATCGGCATCGGTGGCGATGATGATCTTGTTGTAGCGTAAATTATCCAAATCGTCTTCAATGTCAAGCGCTGCCTGAATTAAATTGAATTCTTCGTTCTCGTAAACGATTTTCTTGGTAAGTCCGTGGGTGTTCAATGGTTTTCCACGCAAACTAAATACAGCTTGTGTACTTACGTCACGCGAAGTGGTAATTGAACCCGAAGCACTATCTCCCTCGGTAATGAACAAGGTTGTTTCCAATTTACGCGGATGCTTGTTATCGGTTAAGTGCACCTTGCAATCGCGTAGTTTTTTATTGTGCAAATTCGCTTTTTTCGCTCTGTCTTTTGCTAATTTTTTAATTCCGCTTAATTCTTTGCGCTCGCGTTCGCTGGCAATAATTTTACGGTGTAAGGTATCGGCAATCTCGCCATTCTTGTGAAGAAACGTATCCAGTTTTGCTTTTAAGAAATCGGCAACAAAGGTGCGTACACTTTTTCCACCCGGTTCCATTTCGTTGCTACCTAATTTGGTTTTTGTTTGACTTTCAAAAACAGGTTCAACAACTTTTATACTTATGGCAACACAAATACCACTGCGTATATCGGCCACATCGTATTCTTTTTTGTAAAAATCACGTAAGGTCTTGGTCACTGCTTCTCTAAAGGCATTTAAGTGTGTTCCGCCTTGTGTGGTGTACTGACCATTTACGAAACTATAATATTCTTCACCGTAAGCATCGGTATGTGTCATGGCCACATCAATGTCCTCATCGGTCATGCGAATGATAGGATATAACGGTTGCTCACTCATGTTCTCTTTCAACAAGTCTAATAAACCATTGGCGCTCCAATAGCGTTCGCCGTTAAAATAAATAGTTAAGCCCGGATTTAAGTAACAATAGTTCCACAACATTTTCTCAATGTACGTGCTCTTGAACGTGTAGTTCTTAAACATTTTACGATCGGGCGTAAAGCGTATCATCGTCCCGTTATGTTCACTGGTTTTTGCAAGACGTTTATCACCGGTAATTTTTCCTTCTCTGAACTCGGCACGCTTAACTTCTTTCTCACGATAAGCTTCAACAATAAATTCTTCACTAAGGGCATTAACTGCTTTAGTCCCTACCCCGTTAAGTCCAACCGATTTTTTAAATGCCTTGCTATCGTACTTGGCACCGGTATTCATTTTACTCACGGCATCCACTACTTTTCCCAATGGAATTCCACGGCCATAATCACGCACGGTAACGGTTTTATCGGTAATGGTAATGTCAATTTGCTTACCATGGCCCATTACAAATTCATCAATACAGTTATCAATGGTCTCTTTTATGAGAATATAAATACCATCATCGGGGGCGCTTCCATCACCTAATTTACCAATGTACATACCGGGGCGTAGCCTGATATGTTCCTGCCAGTCGAGGGATTTAATGTTATCCTCGTTATAAATTACATCTTGCTGCTTTGCCATAATTTCTCTCTATCTAAAAAAATTTATTCTCTTTTTTTGCATCCCGTACCCGGTATCCTGTTGTTTATCGGTTTTACCAATGTGGCGTGTTAGGTTTAGTTGATTTCATGCCCACTCCCAAAAAGCGCAGTTCCCGAGGTACTCCGAGGGACCTGGTTTGCGCGAGGGCCAAACCCCAAACTCAACAAGGGCACAAAGTTTATATAATTAGCGGGGCTTGCAAGTGTAATACTAAATGTTTTATTAACAGTTTTATTGATAAAATCGTTTAGTTTGACTTAATTTTAGTCAGGTAATGATTAAATTTAAGTCATTCATTTGCTGAAAATCAATAAATTAACTCAATGTTTGAAAAATTATTAAATTTCTTTAGATTAAATTTTGTATATTTGAACAATGCAATTTGATGTAAATTGTAAAAGCCGATGAAGTTGACCCACTTTAGCCGAAGCAAATTGACCCGGGTAAAAGCTGGCGAACGATGCATAAAATTCATTCATTAATTTAGATGGTTAAACAAATATAATTTATTTTAGTTACACTTCCGTTAATTCGTTTGATGCTACTCTTTTTTTTCTGAGTGATTCACCCGTAAGCTCAAGCCTGTGAGACTCGTGGATGATTCTATCAAGTATTGCATCGGCAACTGTTTTTTCTCCTATTACCTCGTGCCATTTAACAACTGGAACCTGTGAGGTTATTATTAAAGAACCTTTTCCATGCCTATCTTCAATAATTTCCATCAAGGCAGCTCTGCTTTGTGCATCAAGGGTAGCAAGACCAAAATCATCTAGTATTAGTAAATGATGCCGTTCTATTTTGGCAATTTCTCTTATATAAGTCCCATCAGCCTTTGCCATTTTTAGTTTCGCAAAAAGTTTTGGAACATTATAATAGATAACGCGATAACCTTGGCTACAGGCGTGATGGCCAAGCGCCGAAGCAATATAACTTTTACCTATACCTGTGCTTCCAGTGATTAAAATACTTTCATGTTTTTTAATAAAATTGCAATCGGTAAAACGCATGATTTGGTTTTTATCAATGTTGCGATCAGTTGTATAATTTAAATCTTCAAGCGCCGCCTTGTACCTGAACCTGGCATTTGTTATTTTTAAATTGATGTTTCTATTCTGTCGCTCATCCCATTCAGCATCGATTAAATGAGCAATCATTTCATCAGGGGTAAATTTTTCGTCTACCGTTGATTCTAATCCGATTTTAAACGCGCGTGTCATCCCATAGAATTTCATCTTACGCATTTTTTCTAATGTTTTTTCGTTCATAATTTTAATTGTTTTAGATTATTTACTTGTAATAATTTTCGCCACGTATGTTTTCATGTAGCGGCATTTCTATTTGTTCGTCAACTTCTATTGCATGATTGTCCATCCCTTTTTCTAAGATATTTTGGATTGTTTTATAGTTGTAAATTCCATAACCCAATGCGCGTGTACACGCTTTTGCCAAGCGATCATTTCCATATTTTTTTGTAAAACTTAATATACCAACACAGGATTTATAAGCTTGCTCGGGATGTTGTTTTTTGTCCAATATTTTTATTATATATAGTTTAACATCTTCGTGTATTGCACTAGCCCAAGAAATAAATTTTTCAGGCGACCAATCTGCTACAAATTGATGTGCCGAGGCCATGTGCTCTTTTTCAGTGGTATAATTAAATGGGCTCTTTATTCGCTTGTGCAGCGCAATGCGTTCGTAATTATAAAATATTTCAACGCTATGGTTTGAGTACCTTATTTTTACTTTTTTACCAATGAATTTATAGGGTATACTGTAGTAATGTCTATCATCGTTTAAACAAACATGGCCGTTTTTCATTACTGTAACGTATTGCTGTTTTTTTAACTCATAACGCAACATTGGCAAGGGCTGTAACGCGTGCCGTTCAATTTCATCAAACTGTTCAAAGCGGGAGTATTTTTTGCCTGTAAGAGGTGTTTTATTGTGCTCAATGGTTTTGTCTTTGATTGCGCTATTTAATTCCTCAAGACTAAAAAATTGTTGGTTTCTTAATTTAGCATTTATGCGTGTATAAGATATTTTTACCGCTCCTTCAACTAGTGCTTTGTCCTTTGGTTTATAAGCCCGTGTTGCAAGTACGGCAGTTGAATAATGTGAAGCAAAATCGTTGAATGTTTCATTAAGGGTTGGTTCGTATTTGCTACTTTTTGTAACAGCCGATTTTAAATTATCAGGCACAATTGCAAGTGGAACTCCTCCAAAAAAATGTATCGCGTTTTCACAAGCCATTATTAAATCTTCTTTTTGTTGACTCATCACTGCTTCTACATAGGTCATTTGACTTGCCCCAAGTACTGCAACAAAAACTTCAACCCAAATAACTTCACCCGTTTCTTTATCAATAAAACTCAATTTTTCACCAGCAAAATCAATAAACATTTTATCGCCGGCCTTGTGTTCAATGTGCATAACCGGATTTACTTTGTTTTTCCATTCATGATAAAGATTTTTAAATTGGCTTAATTCAAATCCATCGGGGTGTAATTTCTTATACTCTTCCCACATTAAATGACGTGTAACGCCTCTTCGCTTTAATTCCTTGTCCAGATATGGAAAAAATAAATAAAGGCTTGCCTGCCGCGGATTTAATTCCCTTTCATCAGGTTTGATGACAAATAAATCTTCAAGATCCTTATCACTTAAAGTATTTATTTCTTCAAAACTGAGTTTGTTTTTTAAAAATTCAGCAATGTATTTCTTTAAAGTATTGCGTGACACGCCTGTTAGGGCCGATATCTTGCGTTTACTGCGCTCTTGGGTAAAGAGTCTTAAAATGTGTCTAATTTTGCTCATGTTAATAGGTTTATTTGCCATTTTTTGGTTAAGTTTGCTATCAACTTAAACATTTAAATGGTCCTAAATCAACATGAATTTTATGCTACAAGGTGGGTCACTTTGCTTCGGCCAGCATGGGTCAATTTGAATCGGCCTAGGTGGGTCAGGTTAAATCGGCTTATGTGGATCACATTGTGTGTTTTTTCCAGCCTTGTCTCTGCATCATCTCAAAAAAAAATAAGTTTTGGATTCAATTCAGGTTTCCTTAACGAGGAATTTGTTACTGAAACTGAACATTTTCAATCGATCGAAAAAGCAC
>JAHEYC010000077.1 GCA_023251775.1 Sphingobacteriaceae bacterium
TCACGGAACAGGAAAAACATTGCGCGTATTAGCAATTGTTACTCCTGACAAAGAAGCTGAGGCTAAAGCTGCAGGTGCGGATTACGTTGGATTAGACGAGTACATCGAAAAAATAAAAGGTGGTTGGACAGATGTTGATGTAATCATCACTATGCCTTCAGTTATGGGTAAAGTTGGTGCTTTAGGACGCGTATTAGGCCCTCGTGGTTTAATGCCAAATCCAAAGACAGGAACTGTGACCATGGACGTGGGTAAGGCTGTTACCGATTCAAAAGGTGGTAAAATTGATTTCAAAGTAGACAAAGCAGGTATCATTCACGCGCTTGTTGCAAAAGCATCGTTCGATGCTGATAAAATTGCCGACAACGCTAATGAATTATTACAAGCAGTCATGAAGTTAAAACCATCAAGTGCAAAAGGCACATACGTAAAGTCAATTACTATGAGCAGCACTATGAGTCCGGGTATCATCATCGACACCAAATCATTTAATTAAAAACTGCTAAAAGAAAAACTCATGAATAAAGAGGAAAAAACAAAAGTAATAGACGGGTTGGTTAGCGAATTAAATGCTAACAACAAGATCTATTTAGCAGATTGTTCTTCATTAACCGTAGAAAAAGTAAATAGTTTCCGCAGAGCTTGTTTCGCTAGAAAAATATCAGTGAAGGTTGTAAAAAATACTTTATTGAAAAAAGCGATCGAGCGCGCAAGCGATTCGCGTTTAGCTGAACTTATTCCCGCTTTAAAAGGCGAGACCGCTTTAATTTTTACCGACACATCAAATGCGCCGGCTAAAGTTATTAAGGAGTTTCGTGGTAAAGCAGGCGATAAGCCGGTTCTAAAAGGAGCTTTCGTTGAGGAAATGATCTATTTGGGCGACAATAATTTAGATGCACTTGCTGCATTAAGATCTAAGAACGAATTGATAGGAGAGATCATTGGATTATTACAATCTCCAATTCAACGCGTACTTGGTGGCCTAGAAAACAGAAAAGGTGGAGAAGATGCTGCGGCATAATAACCATTGGAAGAATGATCAAAAAACAAAGAGTAAAAATTAATTAATTAAAAATTTAAAAACCATAATAAAATGGCAGACGTAAAATCAGTAGCTGAAACATTAGTAAGCTTAACAGTAAAAGAAGTACAAGAACTTTCTAAAATATTAAAGGACGAGTACGGTATCGAACCTGCTGCAGCAGCCGCTGTAGCATCAGGTGGTTCAGGCGGTGGCGAAGCAGCTGCAACTAAAACAACGTTTGATGTTATCCTAAAAGAAGCAGGTGCTGCTAAATTAGGGGTTGTTAAAGTTGTAAAAGACCTTACAGGTTTAGGATTAAAAGAAGCCAAAGATCTAGTTGATGGCGCTCCAAAACCGGTAAAAGAGGGTATTGGCAAAGAAGAAGCTGAAGCTATTAAAAAAGCTTTAGAAGAAGCTGGTGCTAAAGTAGAAGTTAAATAATTTCTACAGGAATTCGGAAACGGTAGGGCGCTCAGCGCCCACCATTTTCTTTTGTTGAGAACAACAAAAACACGGGTACCTCTCTTTATTGTTTTACTTAACCAAAAATTACCTTGGCAGCAATTAAAAATCAGAAACGAGTTAACTTCTCGTCAAACAAATTCCCGATCGAATATCCCGACTTTTTGGATATCCAGATCAAATCTTTCCAGGATTTTTTCCAATTGGAAACTACACCCGATAACCGTAAAAAAGAAGGGTTATTTAAGGTGTTCGCTGAGAACTTCCCTATCTCTGATGCGCGAAACAATTTCGTGTTAGAGTTCAAGGATTACTACATCGATCCGCCTCGCTATGCTATAGAAGAGTGTATCGAACGTGGCTTGACCTACAGTGTGCCTCTAAAGGCAAAATTATATTTGTATTGTACAGATCCCGAGCATGAGGATTTCGAGCCTATCATGCAAGACGTGTATTTGGGAACTATCCCATACATGACCCCAAAAGGATCTTTTATCATAAATGGTGCCGAACGTGTTATTGTTTCGCAATTACACCGTTCACCGGGCGTGTTCTTCGGCCAAAGCCGTCACGCTAACGGAACCAAATTATACAGCGCTCGCGTTATTCCTTTTAAAGGTTCGTGGATAGAATTCGCAACCGATATCAATAACGTGATGTACGCTTATATTGATCGTAAGAAAAAATTACCGGTTACAACTTTATTACGCGCTATCGGTTTCGAAAGCGATAAGCAGATCCTCGAGATCTTTGGTCTTGCTGATGAAGTAAAAGTTAGTAAAGCAGGTTTAAAACGCGAAGTTGGTCGTAGATTAGCTGCGCGTGTTCTTAAAACTTGGATCGAAGATTTCGTTGATGAGGATACCGGAGAGGTAGTTTCTATCGAACGTAACGAAGTTATTATTGATCGCGAAACATTATTAGAAGATGAACACATCGATCTTATTTGTGATTCAGGTGTAAAATCTATCATTCTTCATAAAGAAGACGTGAATAGCGCTGATTACACAATTATCTATAACACCTTACAAAAAGATTCCACCAACTCAGAAAAAGAAGCGATCGAATTCATTTATCGTTTACTTCGTAATGCTGAGCCACCGGATGAAGAAACTGCTCGTGGTGTAATTGATAAATTATTTTTCTCTGACAAACGTTATGATCTTGGAGAAGTTGGACGTTACCGTATCAATAAAAAATTCGGTATCGATATTCCAATGGATATCCGAGTATTAACTAAGGAGGATATGATCCTCATCATTAAATATTTGATCGAGTTAATTAACTCTAAAACAAATGTGGATGATATCGATCACTTGTCAAATCGTCGTGTGCGTACTGTAGGTGAGCAATTATACGCTCAGTTCGGTGTTGGTTTAGCGCGTATTGCCCGTACCATTCGTGAGCGTATGAACGTTCGCGATAACGAGGTGTTCTCGCCAACCGATTTGATCAACGCAAAAACATTATCATCTGTGATCAACTCGTTCTTCGGAACAAACCAATTATCACAGTTCATGGATCAAACCAATCCCTTATCGGAGATCACGCACAAGCGTCGTCTATCGGCACTCGGGCCAGGAGGTTTAAGTCGTGAGCGTGCAGGTTTCGAGGTTCGTGACGTTCACTATACACACTATGGTCGTTTATGTACTATTGAAACACCTGAGGGACCAAACATTGGTTTGATCTCTTCCTTATGTGTATTCGCTAAAGTAAATAAATTAGGCTTTATTGAAACTCCTTTCCGCAATGTTGCAAATAGCAAGGTTGAGGTTAACAAACCTGTTATTTATTTAACGGCGGAAGAAGAAGATCAAAAAAATATCGCGCAAGCAAATGTTGACTTAGATGATAAAGGAAACTTCATCACACAAAAAGTAACATCGCGTCGCGAAGGTGATTTCCCTATTCTTGATCCAAGCGCTATCCATTTAATGGACGTTGCTCCGAATCAAATTGCATCGATAGCTGCTTCATTAATTCCTTTCTTGGAACATGATGATGCTAACCGTGCATTGATGGGATCTAACATGCAACGTCAAGCAGTTCCATTATTACGTCCTCAAGCACCAATTGTTGGTACAGGTATCGAAGCACGTGTTGCGGAAGATAGTCGTGTATTAATTAATGCTGAGAACAATGGTATTGTTGAGTACGTTGATGCTCGCGAGATCGTTATTCGTTACACACGTTCGGAAGATGAAAAATTAGTAAGCTTCGAAGGTGATGTGAAAACATATAAGTTAACTAAATTCCAAAAAACAAATCAAAGTACTTGCATGAACTTAAAACCTATCGTTAAGAAAGGTGATAAAGTTACTAAAGGACAAGTATTATGCGATGGTTATGCTACGCAAGATGGTGAGTTAGCATTAGGACGTAACTTAAAAGTAGCGTTCATGCCTTGGAAAGGTTACAACTTTGAGGATGCAATTGTTATCTCTGAAAAAATTGTTCGTGATGATATCTTCACCTCAATACATATTGATGAGTATACTTTAGAAGTGCGCGACACAAAACGTGGATTAGAGGAGTTAACTCCTGATATTCCTAACGTAAGTGAAGAAGCAACTAAAGATCTAGATGAGAACGGAATTGTTAGAGTAGGAGCCGACGTAAAAGAAGGTGATATCCTTATCGGTAAGATCACTCCAAAAGGCGAAACAGATCCTTCTCCGGAAGAGAAATTGTTACGCGCTATCTTTGGTGATAAAGCCGGTGATGTGAAAGATGCTTCATTAAAAGTATCTCCATCTATCAAAGGTGTTGTTATCGATAAAAAATTATTCTCTCGCGCTATTAAGGATAAAAAGACAAAAGCAGAAGAGAAACCAATGATCGAAAAATTGGATTCGGAACACGAGAAGAATGTTTACAACCTTAAATTAAAATTGGTTGACAAATTATTCGTACTTGTGAACGGAAGAACATCTCAAGGTGTTACAAATATTTTAGGTGAAGAAGTAATTCCTCGCGGAACAAAATTCACTCAAAAATTATTAGAGCGCGTTGATTATTCGGAAGTAAATCCAAGTAACTGGACCACCGATAAAGACAAAAATGAATCTGTAGAGCGTTTGCTTCACAACTTCATGATCCAGTACAACGATCTATTAGGAAAATACAAACGTGAGAAATTCCAAATTTCAGTTGGTGATGAATTACCAAACGGAATTGTGAAACTTGCGAAAGTTTATATCGCTCAAAAACGTAAGTTAAAAGTGGGTGATAAAATGGCTGGTCGTCACGGTAACAAGGGTATTGTTGCTCGTATCGTAAAAGATGAGGATATGCCATTCTTAGAAGATGGAACTCCGGTAGATATCGTATTGAATCCACTTGGTGTACCTTCTCGTATGAACTTAGGTCAGATCTATGAAACAGTTCTTGCTTGGGCCGGACAAAAATTAGGATTGAAATTCTCAACACCGATTTTTGATGGTGCAACAATTGAGCAAATAGATGAATACACAGTTAAAGCAGGCGTTCCGCAATACGGACGTACATACTTATATGATGGTGGAACAGGCGAACGTTTTGACCAACCTGCAACTGTAGGTATTATTTATATGTTGAAATTAGGTCACATGGTGGATGATAAGATGCACGCGCGTTCGATCGGACCATATTCATTAATTACGCAACAACCTTTAGGTGGTAAAGCACAATTTGGTGGTCAGCGTTTTGGTGAGATGGAGGTTTGGGCACTCGAAGCATACGGTGCAGCCAACGTGTTACAAGAATTATTGACAGTTAAATCGGATGATGTTATTGGTCGTGCAAAGGCTTATGAAGCAATTGTAAAAGGCGATAATATCCCAACTCCGGGTATTCCTGAATCGTTCAACGTATTGTTGCACGAATTAAGAGGCTTGGCATTGGATATTACAATGGATTAACGCCTCTCCCTAAATCCCTCTCCAAAGGAGAGGGACTTGGGTCGGCGTTTGGAAACAAGAAAATAAATTAAAAATTAAACCGGTAAATACAACATGGCTTTAAGAAGAGATAACAAACAAAAATCGAATTTCTCTAGAATAACCATCAGTTTAGCTTCGCCTGAAACTATCTTGAAACGTTCAAGTGGTGAAGTTCTAAAACCTGAAACGATCAACTATCGTACCTACAAACCTGAAAGAGACGGTTTGTTCTGCGAACGTATCTTTGGTCCTGTAAAAGATTACGAATGCCACTGCGGTAAATACAAACGTATCCGTTACAAAGGAATTGTTTGCGACCGTTGCGGTGTTGAGGTTACTGAAAAGAAAGTACGTCGCGAACGTATGGGACATATTAATTTAGTGGTTCCTGTTGCGCACATCTGGTATTTCCGTTCACTACCAAACAAAATTGGTTACTTGTTGGGATTACCAACTAAGAAATTGGACATGATCATTTACTACGAGCGTTATGTAGTAATTAATTCGGGTGTTGCCGCCGAAAAAGGTGTAAGTTACTTAGACTTTTTAACGGAAGAAGAATACTTGAACATATTAGATACATTGCCAAAGGAAAATCTATCCTTGGATGATGCTGATCCAAATAAATTTGTAGCGAAGATGGGTGCTGAAGCGTTACAAGAATTATTATCGCGTTTAGATCTTGATTCATTATCATACGAATTACGTCACAAAGCAAGCAACGAAACTTCACAACAACGTAAGAACGAAGCTTTGAAACGTTTGCAGGTTATTGAAGCTTTCCGTCAGGCTAACCAAAATGTGGTTAACAAACCTGAGTGGATGATCATTAAAGTTGTGCCGGTTATTCCACCGGAATTACGTCCACTCGTTCCATTAGATGGTGGTCGTTTTGCAACTTCCGACTTGAACGATCTTTACCGTCGTGTTATTATTCGTAACAACCGTTTAAAGCGTTTAATTGAAATTAAAGCACCGGATGTTATCTTACGTAATGAGAAACGTATGTTGCAAGAGTCGGTTGATTCGTTGTTTGATAACTCGCGTAAATCTAACGCCGTTAAAACTGAATCAAATCGTGCATTAAAATCATTATCCGATTCATTAAAAGGAAAACAAGGACGTTTCCGTCAGAATTTATTAGGTAAACGTGTGGATTATTCGGCACGTTCGGTAATTGTTGTAGGTCCTGAATTAAAACTACACGAGTGCGGTTTACCAAAAGAAATGGCTGCTGAATTATTCAAACCATTTATCATTCGCAAAATGATAGAGCGTGGTATTGTAAAAACAGTAAAATCGGCTAAGAAAATTGTTGACAGAAAAGAACCAATTGTTTGGGATATTTTAGAGAACGCATTAAAAGGACATCCTGTTCTTTTGAATCGTGCTCCAACACTCCACAGATTAGGTATTCAAGCATTCCAACCAAAATTGATCGAAGGAAAAGCGATACAGTTACATCCATTGGTGTGTACTGCGTTCAACGCCGATTTCGACGGCGATCAAATGGCGGTACACGTTCCATTAGGGCATGCCGCAATTTTAGAAGCACAAATTTTGATGTTGGCTGCGCATAACATTTTAAATCCATCCAACGGTGCACCGGTAGCGGTTCCATCTCAGGATATGGTGTTAGGTTTATATTATCTTACAAAAGGTAAAAAGAACTTAAAAGATGATGGCGTACGCGGAGAAGGTAAAATATTTTATAGTGCAGAAGAAGTAAATATTGCTTTAAATGAAAAGCAAGTTGACATGCATGCTACTATCAAAGTAAGAATTACAAATGCTTTAGAAGACAACGAACTTAAAACAAAGATCATTGATACTACAGTTGGTCGCGTGATATTTAATACCGTTGTTCCTCATGAAGTAGGTTACATCAACGAATTATTAACTAAGAAATCGCTTCGTGATATCATTGGTAATGTTATCAAACGTTCGGGAATGGCAGTTGCTGCTAAATTCTTAGATGATATCAAAGAATTAGGTTTTAAAACGGCATTCAAAGGTGGATTATCATTTAACTTAGGTGATATTCAAACACCACTAGAGAAGACCAAGATCATTTCTGATGCACAAGAGCAAGTTGACGAAGTAATTGGAAATTATAACTTAGGTTTCATTACCAACAACGAGCGTTACAATCAGATCATTGATATTTGGACGCATGCTAACTCAAAAGTTACAAAGAAGGTATTAGATAAATTAAGCACAGAACGTCAAGGTTTCAACGCCGTGTACATGATGCTTGATTCAGGTGCCCGTGGTAGTAAAGAACAAATTAAACAGTTAAGTGGAATGCGTGGTTTGATGGCTAAGCCTCAAAAAGCGGGTGATACAACTGCATCTATCATTGAGAATCCTGTATTATCTAATTTCCGTGAAGGATTATCCATCTTAGAATATTTTATTTCAACTCACGGTGCGCGTAAAGGTTTGGCCGATACGGCTCTTAAAACTGCCGATGCCGGTTATTTAACGCGTAGGTTAGTTGACGTTGCACAAGACGTTATTATTAATGAAGCAGATTGCGGAACACTTCGTGGTTTAAGCATGACAGCTTTAAAAAATAATGATGATGTTGTTGAATCATTGTACGATCGTATCTTAGGTCGCGTTGCTGTGAATGATGTTTATCATCCAACAACAGGCGAATTGATCGTGTCTGTTGGCGAATTGATCAACGAAGATATCGGTGCAAAAATTGAAGCATCGCCAATTGAAACAATTGATATACGTTCAGTATTAACGTGCGAATCAAAAAATGGTGTGTGTTCAAAATGTTATGGTCGTAACTTAGCAAATGGACGATTAGTTCAGTTAGGTGAGGCTGTAGGCGTTATTGCTGCACAATCTATTGGTGAGCCGGGTACACAGTTAACGCTTCGTACATTCCACGTGGGCGGTACTGCTAGTAACGTTGCTGCATCTTCTAAATTAGAAGCGAAGTATGATGGTATTGCTGAAATTGATGAATTACGTACAGTAGAAAGAGTGAACAATGATGGTAAAAAAGTAAATATCGTTATTGGTCGTTCAACTGAAGTTCGTATCGTTGATTCAAATACAGGCATCACTTTAACCACCGGAAATATCCCTTACGGTTCTGACTTATACATTAAGCCGGGATCTAAAGTGAAAAAAGGAGAATTAATATGTGATTGGGATCCATACAATGCAATTATCGTTTCTGAATTTGGTGGAACTGCAGAATTTGAACACATCAAAGAAAATGTAACTTTCCGTGAAGAGTCTGATGAACAAACAGGCTTTAAAGAGAAAGTGATCATTGAAAGTAAAGATAAAACGATGAGCCCAATGATCCGCATTGTGGATAAAAAAGGTGAACCGTTAAAAACATACAACATTCCGGTTGGTGCACACATCATCGTAGCTGAAGGTGCAAAAATTGAACCGGGAACTACATTGGTTAAGATCCCTCGTGTTACTGGTAAAACAGGTGATATCACTGGTGGTTTACCGCGTGTGACCGAATTATTCGAGGCTCGTAATCCAAGTAATCCTGCTGTTGTTTCTGAAATTGATGGTATTGTTACATTCGGAAAAATTAAACGTGGTAACCGTGAGGTGATCGTTGAAGCAAAAACCGGAGAACAACGCCGTTATTTAGTGAACTTAAGTAAACATATTTTAGTACAAGAGAACGATTTCGTTCGCGCCGGTGATTCGTTATCGGATGGTGCTGTTAGTCCCGGAGATATTTTATCTATCAAAGGTCCTACTGCTGTACAAGAATATTTAGTGAATGAAATTCAAGAGGTATACCGTTTGCAAGGTCAGAAATTAAATGATAAACACTTCGAAACTATTGTGCGTCAAATGATGCGTAAAGTTGAGATCGTTGATCCGGGAGATACAATGTTCCTAGAACAACAATTAGTGAACAAAGTTGATTTCATGAGCGAGAACGATAATGTATTTGGTAAGAAAGTTGTTTTAGATCCGGGTGATAGCACTGAATTGAAACGCGGACAAATTATTACCGCGCGTAAATTACGTGATGAGAATTCGGTATTAAGACGTAAGGACTTAAAAGTTGTTGAAGCGCGCGAAGCGGTTCCTGCAACAGCAAATCCTATCTTACAAGGTATCACACGTGCATCATTACAAACAAGCAGCTGGATATCTGCAGCATCGTTCCAAGAAACTACAAAAGTATTGAACGAAGCAGCGGTGAACGGAAAAGTAGATACATTGAACGGCTTGAAAGAGAACGTAATTGTAGGACACTTAATTCCTGCCGGTACAGGTTTACGTCAGTACGAAAAATTAGTGATCGGAAGCAAAGAAGAGTACGAGCGCTTAATGGCAAGTAAAGAAGAGATCGAGCAAGAAGCTTAATTTCTAATCATAAAATTAAAAACCCCGATAGAGATATCGGGGTTTTTTTGTTTGAATAAAAATTGATAGTTCTATTTGATAATGTTGCGTTTCAAATAGTTCATATTGTTTTTTAGTTCTATGTGCTTATTTTGAATTATTGGAATGAGGATCTAATTCTTGCTGGAATGAACTATTTAAATTGTTGTCTTGGTTGAATTAATATCCTTCAACTCAACATTAATATCATTCACATCTTGATCAATAGTTAATTTGAATTTTTCCCATTTCATTTTTTCATCTTCCTTGAATTCATCCATTTTCCGCCTGATATCATTATTCTCTTTTTCTAAACTACTTGCTTTCTTTAATTCTTTTGTGGTTAAATTTGCTTTTGCTTTTATTTCATTAATTTGAATTTCATTTTTTATGATCTTCTTTTCGATCTCGCACTTAAATTTGGTCCAATCGTTCTCACCTTCAGTTGTTTTCTGAACTTTAATTGGCGTTTTTATAATTACTGCGCGCTTTTCGGAAGTATCTTCAGGTATAGCAACATCTTCTTTCTGCGACAGTTTCCCTTCTTTAAAATTTTCAAATGCTACATCTGTCTTTTGCTCATGCGATTCACAGGATACAAGCGATAACAATAAGACAAGGATAATTATTAGTTGAGTTACAAAATGTGTTTTCATATTTATTTTTTTAGTTTGTGGCTTAATTCATTATCCCATTGTTCCTGAGTAAATATCTGCATATAAGATTTTGGTTTGATACTTAAACTGCCTGTAAAAGGATGATCTAAGAGAATAATAATAAAAAGAAGCATACCTATAAACCCACCTAATAGTGAATTCAAGCCAATATGCATTCGCGTGTGTTCAATATCAACTAGCATGGCACAAATAAGTACAATTATTGCACCTACAATTATTGGCAACCACATAAGTGGTGGTATTTCGGCTTCAATGGAAGAAGTTCTTAATTCTCGATATACAGCGAGTTCATTTAAATGTTTGAACATTTGTGCAACAAGCTGAACTTGAAATGGAGTTTTTGGATCAAGTCTTTCCATTTCGTAAAATACTTTACTGAACGATTCTGCTGTTTTTCTACTTGGCTTCATCTCGGCCATATTTGGGATCTCCTCATTCACAACATTAAAAACAAAATCAAAATATACAGTCATTAGTTTTTTTGAGTTCGAAGTATCCGGATAAAATTTTATATCACGATATAATCCCATAGCGGAGCTTCCTTCTAAACTAACATTACTTTGAGTTTCATTCAATTGTCCCCATACCACAAAAACAACAAAACCCAACAGCAAAGCATAAAAACTTGCAATGGCCATGAATAAAAATCCTGTAACCTCATTGTGCGATCTTAAAACTTTAATTCGAATATATTTTCTAAATAAATAAGTGGCAAGTCCCGCACAAAATGCGCCAAATGATATTATTAATACAAAAAATAGCAGTTGTGGTATCTGAAGTAAGTAATAGGTAAACGCCATTTTAAATTTTATATATATTAGTCATCGTAAAATTGGGGATATTAAGAAAGATGCTGTTACACTTTAGTTATAACAATTACATCTTTTACGTTTATTAGTGTTTTGCTAACGTGTGTTCACTAATGAACTAAGCGAACTTGAGGCGCTGTAAGGCCTGTCAAGCCTGGAAAATAAACGAATTTAACATATATTTAGCTTTATTAAACAATCTTTCTTATTTTTATATTATAAAAAATAAAATTATTATGGATCAATCAATAGGCTCTAAAAAGAAAAAAACAATCATTGCTTTTTTAGTAGTGGTGATATTTATTGTTGCCGGTTATGCAACTTTAAGTGATTCTGATACTACAACAGAATTCTTGCATCCAACTGCAAAGTACGCGATGTGGTCGTTTATTGTTGGAGCACTCGTTACCATTTCGCTTCCAATGGGCGCAATTTCGGGTTTAGCGTTTAAACCTAATGCTAAAACAACGGCAATATTTACAGCATTTGGTGCAGGGGCTTTACTTGCAGCATTAAGTGTTGAATTGATCGCGCCAACTGTTGAAGAAATTATTGGGCACGCAACAAGTCCTACAGGAATGGGCCATGATAAAATGCATGCAATAAAAACAATGGGAGCATTGCTCGTTGGATGTATCGCTGGCGGATTTTTATTTTATACACTTGATGAATTAATTAATAGCAAAGGTGGATTTTTAAGAAAAGTAGGTTCTACGATCTCTCATCTTAAAAATAAAAAACATGACGCTTCTATTGAAGAAAAGGATGTTCATCATGCACAAACCGAACATAAAGAAGAAGGCGGCGCACCTATGGCCATTTGGTTGGGTTTATTGATCGACGGAATTCCAGAGAGTTTTGTAATTGGTGCAGGTTTTCTTGCACTGTTATCCGCAAAGTTAGGCGCTGGTGTTGATCCCGGTTTTGGAGAAGTTTTACCGTATACATTAATTGCAGGACTTTTTCTTTCTAATTTTCCGGAAGCATTATCGGCAAGTATTGGAATGAAAAAATCGGGAATGACAACTACAAAGATCATGATGATGTGGATGTCGTTGGTTCTTATTATTGCACTCGGTTCTTTAGCCGGGTATTATATTGGATCATCCATTCCTCACGTGATCGAAATTGGAATTGAAGGTTTAGCTGCAGGAGCCATGCTTACCATGATCGCACAAACCATGTTACCCGAAGCAGTTCATTTAGGCGGTTCAAAAGTGGTTGGCTTAAGTACGCTTATTGGTTACTTGAGCGCCGTTGCTTTTAAATTATTGGAGTAAGAAGTATTTTTCTCTGTGACCCCTGTGCCAACCTCTGTGTAGCGTTAGCGCCCTGTGGTTTCTGCCTCTATTTCCCTATCACCTCAAACTTCACCGTAGAAGTTTCGCCTTCCATATCGGTAATTACCAAAACATGCTTTCCAACCATTGGTAAAAGCGATAGCTGATGGAATTTTTGTGTGCTTCCAATATAATTTCCATCTAAATGCCAAAATAAAGTAGCGTTCGCGTTCTTATGTGTGGCTTTAAATATACAGGTCTTTTGTTTTCCGCTTTCGCCAACAGGAATATAAACTTTATAACCTTCGCGAGGATAAATAATATCAAGCTGACGAAAATTAAATTCGTTTTGACACGCTTCCAAATACGGCGGAACACTTTTATAAAATAAATTATGTTGTTTAAAGAAATATTCCTGCGCCGGTGAAGCAATGAACCATGCCACGTGTTTCATTTTATCTACAGGATAGCAGTTACTATTTACACGATAAACTCCGGTTTCATCTAAATGGATCAATTTATGAAAGGGACATTGTTTTGTTTTTTCGGAACCACTGGGGCAATCTTGTTCAATTTTATCGGGACAAATTTCGGAAGCTTTATAACCACTTTGTTTGCATACTATTTGTTTTATAATATCTTTAGTTGGTTTTGTAAAGAATTTTTTTTGCGAAAGGATATTGAAAATATTGAACATGATAGGAGCCGCCGCCGAAGTCCCGGTTAAATTTGGTCTTCCCTCTCCATCAGCATTTCCAACCCAAACGGCTACGGTGTATTTGGAATCTAATCCTACTGCCCATGCATCTCTGAAACCGAAGCTGGTACCGGTTTTCCAGGCTATGCGATTTTTTGATAAAAATTGCATCCAGCCAACGTAATCTTGCGGACGTAATAATTCCGTCATCGCATCAAAGGTGAACCAAATGCTGGAAGCTTTTAGGACATCGCTTTTTAATTTTTGTTTTACTTCAACAGGTTCTGTTTCTAAATAACTTAAAGGAAAATAACTATTCATGGCATATTTTCCGGTGGTATTATTGTAATGCATCAAGGTTCTGCCCATAGATGAATACGCCGAAGCGATCTCATGCAAATTAGCCTCACCTCCGCCAAGAATTAATGATAAACCGTAATGCGTTGTTGGTTTTGAAAATGTTTTAAAGCCTAATTGTTTTAATTGGTAATGAAATTTGGCAGGACCATAATCTTGCAGCATTTTTACCGCAGGAATATTCAAAGAGCGAGCAATAGCTTCGTTGGCGGGAACTAAACCATCGTAAGTTAAATTAAAATTCTTTGGTCCGTACGAACCAATTTGTGTGGGAATATCTTCAATTAAACTTTTCGGCAATATTTTATTTTCGTTAAGCAAAAATGCATATAGAAATGGTTTTAGAATACTCCCGGTACTTCGCGGCGAATGAATGATATCCACATAATTCTGGAATTCATTTTTTGGATTAGAACTATTACCAATATAAGCGATTATTCTTCCTGTTTCAGTTTCGGCAACTAAAGCGCAAGCATTATGAATATCGTTTGAACTTAAACTCTGAATATGTTTATTAATGATGGTATTAACTTGGGTTTGCAAACTTTTGCGAATGCTCGAATGATAAATTTTAGATGAGCCATGTTCAGAAATACATCTGCTTAATAAATGCGGTGCAATTTGTGGCAAGGGAAAAGGTTTTTCGGGCAAGCTTTCGGTCAATGATAAATTGTATGTGGATTCATCAATGATCTTTTTATCAAATAGTTTTTTTAAGAGTCGATCGCGTTTTGCAATAAGGGCTTTGTGATTTTTCCCCGGATAAATTAAAGATGGAGAGTTGGGAAGTACTGCCAGTAAAGCGCTTTCGGCCCAACTTAATTTTTCGGGACTTCTTCCAAAATAGCGCCAAGAAGCGGCAGGTAATCCAACTACATTGCTTCCATAAGGCGCGTTGCTGCAATATATCTTTAAGATACTCGATTTTTTGTACGAAAGTTCAATGCGAATTGCTAAAAGGATCTCCACAATTTTTTGATAATAGGTACGATGTTTATTGCCGCGCATCATACGTGCAATTTGCATGGTAATGGTACTTCCGCCACTTTTTACTTTTCCTGCGCCAACATTTCGTTTTAAAGATTTGAACATGGCAATAGGATTAAAGCCCGGATGATAATAAAAATATTCATCCTCAAAATGAGTGATACATTTTTCGAACTTCTCGGGCACCATTCCCATTTGGGGAAATCGCCATTGTCCGTCGCTTGCAATTTGCGCAGCAAGTAATTGCCCATCCTCATCAACTAAAACCGTACTACAAGGTTTTGTAAATAGAGTAGAGGGGAGCCAAATCCAATAAATAATAATTAAAACAAGAGTGATGCTTGTTTTGATCTTATGGCGAAGAAAAAATGCTAGTATTTTTTGAAGGAAGACTTTCAGAAGAATAAATTTACTGATTATAGACGAATTCTAATGAAAAAAACGACATTTTCAACTTATCTCTTCACCAAATTGAAGTGTATACCCATTGTTATCGTAAATAGCAAACTCGCGCATGCCCCATTCAAAATCTTCCAGTTCATAACAGATCTTTGCTTTTTCTTTTAGTACATTCCAAAGCTTGTCAATTTCTGTAACTCTAAAATAAAAAGAACCGGTAAAAGTGGGCTTGTCAAAAGGTGTGTGTTCGTTTGGTTTCGACAACATGAGTTCAATATTGCCTTTATTTAAAATTGCCCATCCCCAATCATCGTTGTGTTCTTCGCAGGTAAAATCTAAAATGTTTGTATAAAAATCAATGGTCTCTTTAAGTTCATTGGTGCATAACACAGGCGTGAGTTGTGAAAAGCTCATAGGCAGATGTCAATTGGTAAATACCATTTGTTTTGATTGCACAACTTTGCCATCGATCACCAAACAATAAATATATGTTCCGCTTTTATGATAGCCATGATCGTAATTGATCTCGTTCATTCCCATTTCTAAAGTGATCGGTGTTTTTAGAACTTCTTTGCCTTGCAGATCTTTAATGGTGATGTATGCTTGTTTACCACTCACGTCTTTATTTACCAAGACCGAAATTGTAGTTGCTTCATCCGAAGGATTTGGTTTGTTTTGCAAGAGCTCAACACTTTTTGTATGTGCGTTCGAGGTCATTATGCCCGAGATCACAGAATATTGCAATTCTTTCGAAAATAAGCTTTCTACATCTTTGTTATCTACCGAAGCCACACTCACAATATAATTTGCGGGATTTAAATTACTAATGGTATGCGAAGTTGCTCCGGAGAATGTGTACACCGAATCCCAATCATTAGTTAATGTGCGAACACCAATTCGGTATTTTAAATATTGTTGTTGAGTTAAAATATTAATGATCAAATTATTTCCGGTGGAGGTTAATGTAAAATCAGGTGTAAGCGGACCAATTCCCATCATACCAGCTGCATTTCCGTTAATTACTGCATTGCGCGCTAAATAATTAAAGTCAACAAAAAAACTATCGATGATAAGATCTGCATCGGTGTCAACTCCTAAAATATCACTCGATGTATGTTGTCTATCAGTATATGTAAAAGTTAAGCTTGCATCACCGTGTTCGTTGGCCGATGTATAACGAATAGCAGTGTAATTATGTTGTCGGAACGGAATATGATCTCCACCACGTCCTGTGCGGTCTTCAGGGGTCATGATGTTTATTGTCATAGTTACAGGAGTTATCGATTGTATAAGTTCTTTATATTCCAATTTTACAAAACGCGCCAACTGTTTATGAAACGAATTAAATGTTCCGTAAGAAAATAATCGCACATGTGTACTATCATAGGTACCGGCGCCCGAACAACTTGGAGGAGAAGAAGTAATTCCACAAATAACTCCGCCAATAACATCATTATTCATCACGCCATACATTTTAATTCCTTTTGCCTGAACATAATCGGCAAAAGCTTCGGCACCATTCAATCCTTGCTCTTCAGAAATAGTTGTCATAAATACGATCGTACGTTTGTAACTATACTTACTCATCACGCGCGCAAGTTCAATTACCAATGCAGTTCCACTTCCATTATCTTCCATTCCTTCGGCCAAACAAGCTGTATCGCACAGTCCTGCGCAACGGCTGTCTAAATGCCCTTCTATTAAAATAATAGATTTGTCGCTGGTGTCTGTTCCCGGTAAAACCGCAAATACATTTTTGTGACTTGTGATACCGCAAAGTGCTAGATCAAATTTTAAATACGATGGAAGTAATCTATTTTGATTAACGGAACTAAATTGTTGGAATTTTTTGTATACCCATTTTCGCGCTGCACCAATACCGCGCACAAGCGAAATTGTATCGGAACCGGTATTTCTGTTCTTGAAACCTTTTAATGCAATTAAATACGCATGCAACGAATCGGGAGAAATGCGAGCATTTATTCCTTTACTAATACTATCAGG
>JAHEYC010000078.1 GCA_023251775.1 Sphingobacteriaceae bacterium
GTACAGAAGTTACCGAAGCAGTTATTACTGTGCCGGCATATTTTAATGATTCGCAACGTCAAGCTACAAAAGAAGCAGGCGAAATTGCGGGATTAAAAGTGATGCGTATCATCAACGAACCTACTGCCGCTGCTTTAGCGTATGGTATGGATAAAAAAGGTAAGGACATGAAAATAATTGTGTTCGACTGCGGTGGTGGAACGCACGACGTTTCTGTTTTGGAATTAGGTGATGGTGTATTTGAAGTAAAATCAACCGATGGAGATACGCATTTAGGTGGTGATGATTTTGATCAAGTAATTATTGATTGGTTATCGAGCGAATTTAAAAAAGATGAAGGTGTTGATCTTACAAAAGACCCAATTGCTTTGCAACGTTTAAAAGATGCAGCCGAAAAAGCGAAGATAGAATTATCGAGCAGTAATTCAACCGAGATCAACTTACCATATATTACGATGGTGGATAACGTTCCAAAATTTATTGCAAAACAATTAACGCGTGCAAAATTTGAACAACTGGCAGATAGTTTAATTCAACGTACCATTGCACCATGTAAGTCGGCATTAAAAAATGCAGGTTTATCAACTACCGATATTGATGAAGTAATTTTAGTTGGAGGTTCAACTCGTATTCCTGCAGTTGTTGCAGCGGTAGAAAAATTCTTTGGTAAAGCGCCAAGCAAAGGTGTAAATCCCGATGAAGTTGTTGCTTTAGGTGCAGCAATTCAAGGTGGTGTTCTATCAGGAGATGTAAAAGATGTATTGTTGTTGGATGTTACTCCGCTTTCGTTAGGAATTGAGACCATGGGAGGAGTATTCACAAAATTAATTGAATCGAATACAACCATTCCAACAAAAAAATCGGAAACATTCTCAACAGCGGCCGATAATCAGCCATCAGTTCAGATCGTTGTTTACCAAGGTGAGCGTCCGATGGCAAGAGATAACCGTAAACTAGGTGAATTTAACTTAGACGGATTGCCTCCATCGCCACGCGGTGTACCGCAAATTGAAGTTACATTTGATATTGACGCAAATGGAATTTTAAATGTAAGTGCAAAAGATAAAGCCACAGGTAAATCGCATAATATTCGTATCGAAGCAAAATCGGGATTAAGTAAAGAAGAGATCGATAAAATGAAACGCGAAGCTGAGATAAATGCGGATGCAGACAATAAAGCGCGCGAAGAAATAACAAAATTGAACGAAGCAGATTCGATGATCTTCCAAACGGAGAAACAGTTGAAAGAATATGGCGATAAAATTCCTGCCGATAAAAAAGGAGCTATTGAAAGTGCATTAGTTGAATTAAAAGCAGCACACGCAGCAAAAGATATGGCCAAGATCGAAGTGTCATTAAAAGCAATTAACGATGCTTGGAGTGCAGCTAGTCAGGATATGCATAACGCAATGAATAATCAGCAACAAAATAACGGCACCGAGAACAAAGATCAAAACCAAAATACCGGTGGTGCAAACCAAACCGGAGGTAAAGATGAAAATGTAACGGATGTTGATTTTGAGGAAGTGAAATAATAAAGTTAATGATAAATGAAACGCCTCTGTAAGAAATTGCAGGGGCGTTTTTACTTTAGGTTTTTAACCACGAAAGGCACGAAATTTTTACACGAAAAGCACGAAATATTTTGTGGTTTTCGTGTCAGGTTTCGTGTTTTTCGTGGTTAAAATGGAGAATGTTATCCCCCCGCCTTTTTAACCTTATATCTAAGTTCCGTAAGTATCTTCACTAATTTATCGCGATGATCGCCTTGAATTAAAATATTTCCATCCTTTACCGATCCACCACCACCGCATTTTTGTTTGAGTATTTTGCCTAAGGCTTCCATATCGCCTGTCTTCCCAACAAAACCGCTAATTCTGGTCACCATTTTTCCGCCGCCTAATCTATCCAAAAAAATTCGCAGATCTTGTTTGAGAGGTTCTTTGGTTTCTTCTTCATCCGTATTTTCAGTTTCAAACTTAAAATTTGGGTTGGTGCTATACACCACATTTATTATCTTTTTATTTTTCTTGCTCATCGTTTATTTTTATAAATGATAAAGATCACTGTAAAACTTGAAACTAAGATCGTAAGCAGCATCAGATAAGGGAAATTAAAATGGTGATCAACAGTTGTCGCCTCTAATTTCTCATCATTAAAGTCGTTACTCGTTACTATCTTTTTATTTTCTTTTTCAATACTGTCTTTTAAATGAATGAACGCTTTAAAAAATCGCAGGGCTTCAGATGCGTCTTTTTTTGAATATTCTGCGATAACCGATCTCAGATCGAGTAATTTGCATTTCGCATCAAGATAATCGAACACGCTGCATAAACTATCAGCTTTGTTAGCATAAAATTCACTGGTCTTTTGATCACTCAGCATCAAATAGGCCCTGGAAAGATTGATGTAACTATCCGTTTTGTCCATTTCATTTCCCATGATCTCGTTAGCTTTAATTGCATCCAAACAATTTCCAATGGCCGATTCGTAATTCTTGCTCGCAATATTAATGACAGCAAGGTTATTGAGGCACATAGCTTCCACTTCGTAATCCATTGTGCTTTTAGCTATCTTATACGCGTTTAAAAAATATTTTTGCGATTCTTCTAACTTTTTCTCTCCCATTTTTAAAACCCCAATATTTATATAGCAATTGGCCGATTGCTTTTGGTTATTGAGTTTATGGTTTATCTGGAGCGCTTTCATATAACTACGCTCAGCCATTTCATTTTTTTGAAGATCGGTATAAATATTTCCTAAATTAGTTTCGCTCATGGCAATTCCGCGATCATCTTTAAGTGTTTCTCTAATAGTGAGTGCTTTTTGATGATAGCCCAAAGCTTTTTTTAGATCGCCCTTGCGATAATACAACACTCCAATTAAATTATATGCTTTAGCCAAATGTTTTTGAGAGCCTGATTGCCTGGCAAAGAATTCGGCTTGTTTAGCACAGTTATAAGCATATTGAGGGTCAAAAACGCGCGCTTTAAATCCTTCTTTGTAATAAATATTTACTTTTTCGGTATCAGCCGGGATCTTAACACAGGCCAAGACCAACGAATCAAAATTTTGCGCAGCAATAGAACTACTTATGATCACAAAAAGTGCAAAGAAATGCTTTCTCATTATGCTTTAAATATATAAATTTAAATTCTTAATATTTACAAATTATAATGATAAAATACACTTTCTTTCAAAAAAATCCTGCTTCGCATTATGTATATATTGATATGCATATTGAACATATAAAGTCTGATACTATTCAGTTGCAATTACCATCGTGGCGACCCGGCCGTTACGAACTTGGAAATTTTGCAAAGAATGTAAAAAAGGTGGACGTGTTTGATGAGAACGGAAAAAATTTGACCTATCATAAAAAGACAAAAGATCTGTGGGAAATAAATTGCAAAGGTGCAAAAGCGTTAAAGGTGACGTATAGTTATTATTCAGCAGAATTAAATGCAGGCGCATGTTATGCGGATATCAATCAAATTTACATGAATCCTGTTCACTGCTGTTTTTATGTGGTTGGTAGAGAAAAGGAAGAACATGTGGTTGAATTGCAAATTCCTGCAAATTATAAGATCGCCTGTTCATTAAAACAAAATGGGAATAGTTTAACGGCGGTTGATTTTGATGAGCTTACCGAATCGCCTTTTATTGCTTCTAATTGTTTGCAAACTCAAACGTATGAAGTAAATAAGGTAAAGTTCTATTTGCATTTTAATGGTGAGTGTAAACCCGAATGGCAAAAGATCAAAACGGATTTCGAAAAATTTACTAATTATCAATTAAAATTTTGGGGCGAATTCCCATTTGACGAGTATCATTTTCTATTTCAAATAACGCCCTTCAAGTTTTATCACGGTGTTGAACATTTTAAGAATACAGTGATTGCGCTTGGTCCGGGCTACGATCTTCACCAAGCAAAAGTGTACGAAGATCTTTTAGGTGTTTCGTGTCACGAATTATTTCATGCATGGAATATAAAAACTATTCGTCCTAAAGAAATGCTGCCCTACGATTATACAAAAGAAAATTACGCGGAAACCGGTTTTGTGTACGAAGGATTTACAACGTATTACGGCGACAAGAATTTATTTAGCTCCGATGTATTCACTCAAGAACAATATTTTGAGACCTTAGAAGAACGATTAGATAAACATTTTAATAATTTTGGAAGATATAATTTAAGTGTTGCAGAAAGCAGTTGGGATAATTGGCTGGATGGCTATGTTCCGGGCGTTCCGTATCGCAAGACAAGCATTTACGACGAAGGAAATCTAATTGCGTTTATGTTAGATGTGATGATCATGGAAGCAACGCAAAATAAAAGATCATTGCGAGATGTGTGCAGAAAATTATATAACGACTTTGGAAAGAAGAACATTGGTTACGCAAAAGAGAACATCATTGCGTTGTGTGAAGAAGCCGCCGGAAAAGATCTGAAAGAGTTCTTCACTAAATTTGTGTTCAGTGCCAACGACTTTGATGAAGGATTAACACCGTGTTTTAATTATTTGGGTATCGACTTTCAAAAAACTCAGAATCAAAATTTAAGCGACAGGGACTTTGGATTTAAAACTGTGGAGCATGGACATATAACAAAAGTGAGTTTGGTAGCACCGTATTCACCGTCGTGGAAAGCCGGTTTATTTAATAACGATGATATCATTGCAGTGAATGGAATTGCTGTAAGAAGTAATTTGAATCACTTGTTGAATTATTATTCAAACGAAAAAAGTTTGGAGCTTTCCATCATTTCGCAAGAGAAACTAAGGACATTTGTGCTTCAGAAGGATGAAAAAGGACGAACTTGGTTCTTTAAAAGTAAGTTAAGTATACTGTCCCAATCAACTGAGAAACAAAAGGATAGTTTTAATACTTGGAAGACATTTTGATTTCTAGATAACTTGTTGAAAACTTGAACATTAGGAAACTAAATAAATGTTAAAAAATCCTTTCTTTGTATTATATAAACTATAAAAACATTAAAAATGGAAGAAAACAACGCAACAACAAGTTCAACAAAAGGTAAAGGCCTAGGTACGGCAGGGATGGTTATTGGTATCGTAGCAATAGTATGGGCCATTATTCCTATTGTAGGTGCTGCCTCATGGTGGTTAGCTTTAGTAGGATTAATTTTAAGTCTAGTAGCATTCTTTATGGCTAAAGGAGGCGGAAATACCAAACGTGGTATGATGCTTACCGGTATCATTTTGAATGCCGTTGCTATTGCACTTGCAATTTTCTGGATCTATAAGATTGCTTCTACAATGATGGGTGTGGCTGGAGAACTTGAAGATGCAATGAAGAACATTGATACGGCAGCAATCCGTCAGTCACTTGAAAGTGCTATCCAAGGTGCCGGCGATTCAACAGCTCACTAATATTTAATATCTATTACATGAAAGGCTGTCAATGATGACAGCCTTTTTTTTATGTTTGTAGGTGTATACTAAAAAAGCTAATTTCTAGAACACATCTAATAACCATTAAAAACAAAAAAATATGGAAGGTCAATTCGATAATACGTTAGTAAATGAAATAGAAGGAAAGTCAAAACGTCCTCGACTTCTTACGGTGCTTTGTGTTCTCTCTTTTATTTGGGCAGGTTTAGCTATTGCAGCCGGAGTAATGGGGCAGATATATAATACGCCCGAAAATATGCGCGCAAATATAGAACAAGTGCGAGCGCAAAGTCCGGCACGCGCGGCTATGATGGAAAAAGGGATCGAGCGACAAGAGAATTCGGTAATGGGTAAGATCCAAAATTACCTTCTCATTTTGATCGAAGTTATAAGTGTTTTGGGTGTGATAATGATGTTCAATTTGAACAAAGTTGGATTTTATATTTATGCAGCTATTGAGATCTTGCCATATAGCATGTTATTTTTTGGCGATGAAGATTCCTCAATGGATATGGGAATGGGTCCGGGCGCCACTAAAGCGTTCGGTATTATTTTTGTATTGATCGATGTTGGTTTTGTGGTGATGTACGGGTTGAATTTAAAACATATGAAGGGTCAAGTTAAAAACTAAATTTATGGAGAATCAATTTGATAATACTTTGGTAAATGAAATGAATGGAGGGACAAGGCGCCCGACATTCCTAAAAGTACTTTGCATCATTTCATTTGTAATGACAGGCTTGTCGATCTTAGTTTTTGCATTTGGTTCGGCCATATGTTTTAGTATAGGAGAAGAAGCTGTTTCGGAAGTTTGGGATAAAGTTGTGGCATCTCAACCATCGTTCGCTAATATGGATCCAATGCACTTTTTTCAGGAGGTTGGAAAATTATGTTTGTTTAATTTTATAGCAAACATTGTTACACTTGCTGGTTTAATAATGATGTGGCGATTGAACAGAACGGGATTATTTATTTATGCTGCTGCCGAATTAGCAACAAATTTCACAGGCTTTGCGGTTGATATGGGTGATAACTCAAGTTCAATTGGTTCGTTGGTGTTTTATTTGGTATTGGATATCGCATTCATTACGATGTTTGCTCTGAATCTAAAGCACATGAAAAAGTGATCTAATTTTGGATTGAGAGATAGTAGATCTTTTTTTGCCGCAGATTACACAAATTCACGCAGATTATGGTTCGCAGATTAATTATTTTTTTTACTCTCCCAATAATCTGTGAAAAAAATCTGCGTGAATCCGCGTAATCTGTGGCATAAAAACGGTGTGTATATTTGCAACACTATCGCTTCTCTTTAGTGATAAATTTCTTAGAATCTCTATTTTTCTTTGTAAACAAAAGCATTACGCATTATAAGCTTATCTGTTTTAGTATCCCAAAGTTCGATCACAATTTCTTTAGAACCTGTTGGGCTGGCGCCATCGGGGGCAATGTGAGCCTCCAAATGTTTTCTGTTTTCCTTATTTGAAGTCAACGTTATTCCATCATGAACACTATTGGCATAAACCATTCTGTATCGCATTCCCGGCGTATACACTAATTTAAAAAGGTTCTCGTCGAACGTTTTTGCAAAGGTGGCATTGAGTAATTTTAGTTCAATACTTTCTTTTCTATCATTGCTCATCTTAACTAAAAATGTATCTGCAATATTTTTTGTGATGATGCTATCGGTATAGATGCCGGTTCGATAAAAAAATAATTCTCCTTGTTTTTTTACGACAATGGTTTCCTTTTTTTGAGCGTAAGATATCAGTGAAGTAAAAAGGAATAATGCGATATTAATCTTTTTCAATATCAATTTCTTTTTTGATCTCTTGAATTTGTTCGTTCACTTGCTGAGTAATGCCTCCTGTACTTTGGTGAATATCGCGTTGAATATCATTGGTGGCATTTTTAAATTCACGAATGCCTTTTCCTAAGGTCTTTGCAATACTTGGGATTCCTTTTCCTCCAAACATCAATAAAATAACAAAGAGGATAAGAATAACTTCTCCGCCACCCAAATTAAGGAACAATATGAAATTCGAGTTTATCATTTATGTCGCATAAATTTAAAAACGCCGTAACATCCCGCGAAAAATACAAGAGCTACAAAAGCTATAATGAAACAATCAGAAATATCGGGTGTTGGCATGGTGTAAATTTACAAATTTGTTAGTACTTGTGATGTTAAATTCCTTTATGATCGGCCATATTTAGTTCTTTTTCACAGAAGGCATACTCTTCTTTTATGGCGTTTGAACAAACCACAATAGTTTTCTTTGCAGCGTACTCATTTATCATCTTTTGATACCATTTCCCTCCATTCGCATCCAAATTTGATAAAGGCTCATCCAAAAAGAGCAGGGGAGCATCGGCTAAAATTGCTAAGCCTAATTTGGCGCGCTGTTTCATTCCGCTTGAATAATGTTTTATAGGTTTGTTAGCTGCTGCTTTTAATTCTAGAAGATCAATTACCTGTTCGGTCTTTAGTTCATTTAAAAATGGTTTGTATAAAGCCGTATGATCTATTAGTTCTTTCAATGTAAATTCTTCGGTAAGTTGTAAATAGGGAGAAGCAAAAGAAATAAGTTCGTGCGAATCTTCTTGTTTTACTTCTGCAGCGTTTGATGTAAAATTTACTTTTCCCGAATCAGGAATTAAATAGCCTGAGATAACTTGCAGTAACGTGGATTTACCCGAACCATTTGCGCCCAATAAAGCCAAACGTGAGCCGGGAGTAATTTGTAAATTAAGATCCTTAAAGATCCATTCTTTAGTAAACTTTTTTGAAACTGCGCTTAGATGTATGGAAATAGTATTCTCCACTACTTAAATTCCTTTTACTATTCCGTCCTTTTGTTCGCGAATGAACTTTACAATTTGATCGCGCTCGGCAGTGTGAGGTATCTCTGCTTCTACAATTTCAAGCGCATTGCTGATATTATGTCCGCGCACAAATATGATCCTGTAAATATCTTCAATGTTCTTTATCACTTCTTTGCTTAATCCTCTGCGGGCTAAACCTACGGTATTAACTCCAATGAATTGCAATGGTTCGCGCGCAACTCTAATATAAGGCGGAACGCTTTTACGTACCAACGATGCACCTGCAATAAATGAATGCGCGCCAATATTTACAAATTGCTGTGCCGCCACAATTCCTTCAATGATCACATGATCTTCGATGGTAATATGTCCTGCTAAATTTCCGCTGTTGGCAATAATGATATTATTTCCCAAAATGCAATCATGTCCTAAATGCGTATACGCCATCAACAAACAATTATTTCCAATACGCGTGGTCATTCTGTCAACCGTTCCGCGATTAATAGTAACACATTCGCGAATGGTATTATTATCGCCTATCTCTACTAAACTATCTTCTCCTTTGAATTTAAGATCTTGAGGAATGGCACCAACAACTGCACCGGGAAAAATACGATTATTCTTTCCCATGCGTGTGCGGTCCATAATTATTGCACCCGGACCGATCCAACAATTATCACCAATTTCCACATCGCCATAAATAGCGGCAAAAGGTTCAACGGTGACATTATTACCTAATTTTGCTTTGGGATGAATGTATGCTAAGTTCGAGATCATAAATTAGGCTTCTACGCTTTGTTTTACTTCTTTACCTTTTACTTTGACAAGCATTGCCATCATTTCGCCTTCCATTACCAGTTTATCTCGAACAAATGCTTCACCGCGCATGTGAACAATACCGCGACGAATAGGTGAAACTAAACTTAATTTAAATACGATAGAATCGCCGGGGAGTACTTGATTTTTGAATTTTATTTTATCGATGCTCATGAAATAGGTCAAATAATTTTCAGGATCCGGAACTTTGCTTAAAGCAAAAATTCCACCCACTTGTGCCATGGCTTCAATTTGCAACACGCCGGGAAACACTGGAGCATCAGGAAAATGTCCACGGAAAAAATCCTCGTTCATGCTCACATTCTTCACGCCCACAATTCCCTCTTCGGTGATCTCCATGATCTTATCTACAAATAAAAATGGCTGACGATGCGGTAATATCTTTTGGATTTGATTGATATCGTATAAAGCAGTTTTATTGAGGTCGTATGGCTCGTACAAATTCTTTTTCTTACGCAACACCTGATCTCTGATCATTTGTTTTAATTTTTTGGCGAAGGCAACGTTTGCAGCATGTCCGGGACGAGCAGCTAATACATGTATCTTCATTGGTTTTCCAACCAAAGCAAGATCGCCAACGATATCTAATAATTTGTGACGTGCAGGTTCGTTGTAGAAATGTAATTTGGTATTATTTAATACACCTCTTCCTTTTACTTCAACGGTTTCTTTATTGAAAACAGTGCGGAGATAATCTATTTTTTCTTTTGAAATTTCTTTATCTACTAATACGATCGCATTTTCTAATGCTCCGCCTTTAATTAAATTATGTTGCAATAACATTTCTAATTCGTGTAAGAACACAAATGTTCTGCATTTAGAAATTTCTTTTTTAAATTCATCAATATGATAAACGCTGGCATGTTGCGTTCCTAATACTTCGCTGTTATAATCTACCATCACCGTTAAGCGATAGGTATCTTGAGGCACCGCAAGCATTTCTACTTTTTTTACAGGATCTTCGTAAGTGAGGTTATCAGTTAAAACAAAATAATCACGTTCGGCAGTTTGCTCCACAATTTCAGCAGCTTCCAACGCTTCAATGAATTTCCAAGAACTTCCATCCATGATGGGCATTTCGGGCGCAGTAACTTGGATCAAACAATTATCAATTCCCAAACCAACCAATGCAGCAAGAACATGCTCTGTTGTATACACGCGTGCGCCATCTTTTTCAAGCGTTGTGCCACGCGAAGTATCAACAACAAGATCTGCATCTGCTTCAATAATGGGTTGCCCGGGAAGGTCCATTCGCTGGAATTTATACCAATGATTTTCGGGCGCAGGATTAAATGTAATAGTTACAGGTGTTCCTGTGTGAAGTCCGGCCCCGCTCAATGAAACCGCTTGTTTTATGGTTCTTTGCTTATCGCTCATGTTAAAAGGGATGCTGTGAATAAAGGCTAATTTACTCATTTTTTTTAACATAAAAACGCCAATTTTATGCTAAAAATTAACTGCTAAACGCCCTTAAAGCCCTTGTTAGACCTAGTATTCGAGGTAAGGTTTAATTTTGGCTGCTAATTCTTCATCTTCTATGGCATCACTTAAATTTTCGACTGTGATCTTACCATTTTTCTTGATCAAAAAAATACGTTTGGTGAGTTCGTAATCAATGTAGGGATGTTTATTCAATACTTTAAAATCAACGGTATTGATGTTGATCTTTTTTATGGTTGAAGAATTAATAGTGCATTGCGATGCGATCAATTGAAACAACTCATCAGTAACGCCGTAAATTTCTTTCACTTGTTGCATCTCTGTAAATCCGCCTAATAAATTTCTGTATTTTAAAATGCGTTTGGCATAACCCGGACCAACACCTTTTAATTCGATCAATGCTAAACTATCGGCGGAATTTAGTTCTAATTTTTTGCCTGAGATATTTTCTGTTGTTGTGGTTCCTGTTTTTTTTGAATTAGTATTCGTATTCTTGATCAAAACATACGATTCAAGTTTTGAATATAGTTTTGGAGAGATGCCATAGATCTTTTGCAGATCTTCTTTTTGTTTGAAAACAAAACCCCTATTTCTGAACTTGATAAACGTTTCGGCAGTTCTTTCTTTTAAGCCCAATTTTATCAATTCTCCCTTGGTAATTGTGTTGGGATCAAAAGGAAATAAAGTGCCAATAGTTTCTGCCCCCATTTTAGTTTCAAATGCAGAATTTCGTTTCTCATCAATTTCTTCTTCCACCATTGCAATATTGGCGATCTGAATATTTGCAGGTTTGATGAACGATGGATAAACTAAGCGAATGATCAATAAACACAAACTGATGCAACACAAAACGTAAAGTCCGTTCCGTTGCTGTTTATTAAAACCAAAATAACTATTTAGAACTCTCCGAAGCAGGGTCTTGTTTTTTGCTGAATAAAAAATAAACAGGTATTCCAAGTAAAATGATCACAACGCCTAAAATAGAATTTTTTGGATCGAAAATCAAAAGATCCAAGCAAATAAGTGAGGTAATAATGATATAAAGCATTGGAATAATTGGATAACCCCAGGCTTTGTATGGCCGTAATGTATCAGGTTCTTTTTTACGCAATACAAATAATGCAATGATGGTAACAATGTAAAATACTAACGACGAAAAAGTAGCGTAGGCGAGAAGTTGTCCGTATGAACCGGTTAAACAAAGCAGTGAAGCCCACAGACATTGGATCCACAGGGACTTTGCGGGCACGTTGAATTTATTGACTTGTCCTGCTTGCTTGAAAAATAAATTATTAGTCGCCATGGATTGAAACAAACGCGAGCCTGCTAATATCAAACCATTATTACAACCAAAAGTTGAAACCACAATTAAAATGGCCATGATGTAAATAGATGTATTCCCAAAAAAACTATAAAGCGCTGCAGTTGCCACGCGATCATTTTCGGCAAACATAATGCCTAGCTCTTGCGGTGATGTTCCGTTTGGATCTCCTAATGCAGGTAACAAAATAAAATAGGCAACATTAGCAAGTATGTAAATAATGGTCACAATAAAAACGCCGATGCTTAATCCTAAGGGTAAATTACGTTGAGGGTTTTTTATTTCGGCCGATAAAAATGTCACATTATTCCAAGCATCGCTGCTAAACAAAGCACCAATTAATGCAGTTCCCGAGAACATCAAAATAGATAACCAATTAAGCGGTGTGCTTTGCTGTGTTTCCGGATCATATTTACTCGCGAAAAAAGGATCATTAAAATTTTCAGCTAAATGATTTTCCGATCCAAGTGAAACAAAACCTAAAATGATCAATCCAAACAACGCAAGTAATTTAGAGATGGTAAAAACGCGTTGAATGGATCTTCCATTTTTTATTCCCTGTGTATGTATAGCTGTAAGAAAAATAATAGAAACAATGGCTACTAATTGAGAAACTGAAATAAAGAATGTTCCAATATGAAATCCATTTTCTTGTGAGATGGCCGGCATTAAAACGCCTAAGTATTTTGCAAAAGCAACGGCCACTGCGGCAATAACGCCTGTTTGTATCACCAAAAAAACGGTCCAACCATAAACAAACGCCGTTAAATTACCAAAAGCTCTTTTTAAAAAAATAAATTGTCCGCCCGCTTCCGGCATCATAGCCGCAAGTTCGCCATAACTTAAAGCGGCAAACAGGGTAATAATTCCGCTTAATAACCAACACATAAGCACCCAAAATGGCGAGCCAAGTGTGCGCATCATATCGGCGCTCACAATAAATATACCCGATCCTATCATACTGCCCGAAACCAGCATGATCACATCCATTAAATTTAATCTTGGTTCTATTTTACTCATTTATTTTTTAACGTAATAAAGATATGTAAATTTGTGGCAAAACAATACGATAATGAAGGTTATAGGTGAGCGTGTAAGTATTTTAAAAAAAGACGACCTTTTAAGCATTGTTATTTTACCAAAGAATGACAAACGTAAAGTTTGGTTGATGTTCCTGTGGCTGTTGGCATGGACCGTTTGCGGGATAATTGTATTTGCTAATTATTTTCAAGTAACCGAACAGAACTCAAAATTATTCATCATCGTATACCTTGCATTTTGGGCCTATTTTGAATATAAGATCGTTCGAGCATTTATTTGGCGGAGGTCGGGCAAGGAAAAATTATGGATCACCGAAGGAACTGTGCATTACCAACAAGAAATCAGTAAACGAGGCAAGATCCAAGAATTTGATTTTAGTTTGATCCAGGATCTTCAGTTAATTGAAGTAGAAGAGACCAGTTTTTCGAATGTGATCAATAGTAGTTTTTGGATTAAAGGCGGAGAGCGAATTGCTTTTACCTGTCAACACAAAACTGTACGGTTTGGAATGCAGCTTACAGATAAGGAAGCGAAATCCATTATTCACGAGATCACTAATTTTATTTTTAATCCGAAGTAAAAATGCCACGAATTACACGAATTGCACGAATCTGTGTGTATTTGGCTTAATGAAAACAAAATCAATAATTACACCAATCTATGTGCACAAAGTTTGGTGAAATGTTATTGCCAACACTTTTAAGTTTAGATTAGTGAAATTAGTGAAATTCGTGGCTAATAGAGAGATTACTTTTTTAGCGAAGTTTGCTTCTGCCGTGCAATATCCTCCAAACGTTTTTGGAAAGTTGATTTTGTTACGGGCTTTTTCATATTGGCCTCTATCTTCACGCGAAGCGATTCATCACTGATCACTTTTTTCATGATCCAGTTCTGTAAAAAGGTGAACATGTTCGCTAAAAAGTAATACCAACTTAAACCTGCCGCATAGTCATTCATTACGGCCAAGAAAATAACAGGCATAAAGTACATCATAAATTTCATACCGGGCATTTGTGTATTTTGCTGCGGCATTAAATTCTGATTCATGTATGTGTAAATAAGCGTACTCACAAACATCATCATTGCAAATAAACTAATGTGATCGCCATAAGCCCAGCTAATAAATGGAACCTGACCAAAGGTCCAAATGCTATCGTAGGTACTCAAGTCATCGGCCCATAAAAATCCGTGTTGACGTAATTGAATGGCTGATGGAATAAATGCAAATAGAGCAATTAATATAGGGAACTGTAACAACAAAGGAATGCAGCCCGAAAGCGGACTCACGCCGGCTTTTCTATAAAGCGCCATTTGCTCTTGTTGTTTTTTCATGGCATCGGCTTTATCGCTAAACTTGGCATTGATCACATCCAACTCCGGTTTTAATACACGCATGCGCGCACCACTTAAATACGTTTTGTAAGCAATAGGTAGTAATACAATTTTAATGATGAGTGTGAGTATTAAAATTACAATACCCATGTTCATATTATTTAAAGCATCGAACAAAGGAATAACTAACCATTTATTGATATAACTAAAAACACTCCAGCCGGTAGGAATGATCTTCTCTAGATCGTTTCCATACTTTTGCATGGTTTTGTAATCGTTAGGACCAAAATAAAATTTGAACGAAAATTTTTCGTCGGGTTTATGAGCATATGGTACACCCAATTCGGCGAACATTCCTTTTACGGCTGTTGTTGATTTATCTCGCAAAGATTGTTTCACCAAACTTCCTGCTTTCAAAAATACCTCATCGGCAACAATGGTTGAATTAAAATATTGTTGCTTAAAGCAAACCCATTTAATGTCGGCTTCGCTAATACTTTTTTCTTCGTCTTTTAATGGGTTGATGTCATCGGGATCATTGATGCTTTGTTTAAAATGAATGGAAGCTGCTTTTTGTTCTTTACTAATATATTTTTCTTGCGAAGGCAATAACATTCTCCATTGTAATTGTAATTGATCCTCAGTTTGAGTGATGATCTTTTCCATTCCTACAAAACGGATGTCGCAATTAACCATGTATTCGCCTGACGTGATAGAGTAGGTATAATCAATATAGCTTTTCTCATTAGAAGTTGCTAATCGTAACGTGATAGCGTTTGCTGTTTGAGAAACTGTTTTAAAATAAAAACTGTCAGTACTTAAAATGCGCGAACGATCGTACGCATTTAATTTTAACGAGAAATTTGTGGAATCTTTTTCAAATAAGGTAAGAGGTGCATTTTGTCCGGGACGAGAATATTTTTTTAATTCAACCTTGCAGATTTGTGCGCCTTTATTTAGTACGGTGGCTTTTACAAGATCATTCTCAATGGTAAATAATTCTTCTTTTCCTTCGGCGCTTACCGAAAGATCTTTATACGCATCTGTTTTTAAAGCAGCTTTTGTTGAATCGTTCAAAGCCACTACAACTTTAACAGTATCCTTTTTTTTAGCTTCGGCCATTAGGCGTTCTGCTTCTTTTTGATCTTCTTGCTTACGAACAGCCTCAATAGAATCTTTTACAACTTTGTTGCGCGCTATTTGTTCTTTGCTTGGACCGTTGAACCATAACCAGGTTCCTAAAATAACGGCGATGATCCCTAAACCGATCAATGAATTTCTGTCCACCTTTTTGAATTAATTTGGCTGCAAATTTAGTGATTTTTAGAGAAGGGGGACCTAAATTAAGGCTCTATTTTAGGTTTATTTTGGCTTATATTAGGGTAAAGGAAACAAAAAAGCCCTGACAGAGATCGTCAGGGCTTTTAATTTGTTTAAAGTTCTATTATTGAACCACTAATTTCTTAGTGCTTTCGTATTTGCCCACTTTAATTTTAACGAAATAAACTCCCGCATTCGCATTGTTCATGTTCATTGAAAGGGTGTTCTCACCAATTGTACCGTTAGCTTTTGTTTCGCTTACTTTTTGTCCTAATGCATTGTATACGCTGATAACGATATCATTTGCAATTGACAAGTTCAAACGAACATTGAAATTATTTTCGGTAGGATTTGGGAATAATGTACTTTCTGAAGCATCTGTTTTACTAGCATTATTAACTGAAGTGGAAACTGTACAGCCTGAAGGGAAAGCAAATCCAACATGTGTCATTGCAAAATAGTTATTCACCGGGTTGATACCTTCTGTAAGAGCGTTATTAGACACTGAGAAAGGAATGGCGAACGTAGCAGAGTTAACCGTTGAAGAACCGGCTTTCATTTCGCCCGACATATAGTGGAAGTAAGCTTTATCTTTTACCGGAGCAATAGCAGCACCGCTGATATTATACTCATCTGTACTTACTTTACCGTCGCAAGTTCTGTAACCTCTTACTTTAATATTAGGAAACTCATTCCATTTTACAGCATTTGTAGTAATGGTTGTATCCGATTCTGCCCATGAATATGCAATGAACTCACCATCATAACTGCGAGTGATCTGTAAACGACAATCAGAAGAAACAGAGTTACCTGCTGTTGGATCGGACCAAGGATTGAAATTGAATCCCGGCTCTCCTGATGTTTGTGAAGGACCTTCAGTTCCTGTTGAGTCAACAACAACTGCAGTCCAAGTTGCGGCACCATCTCCCATATAATCAACTAACAATGGGTTAGCCGTATTTTGGTGTGGCCAGTAGTATTCTTCGCCGTTAATGGTCCATCTGCTTAAGTAGTTCATTGAATCTACATGAGAAGAAGCGTGACCAATTACAGTAGAGAAAATATGTAATTTATTAT
>JAHEYC010000079.1 GCA_023251775.1 Sphingobacteriaceae bacterium
TTTGAATCACTCGCAACTTGAAAAATTTCAGGAATTGAAACAGGATATGTTGGATTCCTTAAGAAAGCATTTCAAAAATAATATAGTAGTACTTAAATTCTTTATTAAAGAAGATATCGGCACAGGCGTGAAAGCATTTACCTCAAAAGAAAAATTTAAAGTGATGAGTGAAAAGAATTCTGCTTTGTTAGAATTAAAAAAACGCTTCGACCTGGATATAGATTATTAAAAATATAAATCAACGAAACAAATGAATAAACTTATTATTACCACATTGGCTATTTGCGTAGCATTAGGAACTTGGGCTCAGACCAAACCGGCCGACGGACCAAAAAAGACAACACTCAATTACGAGTATGCGCTTAATGATCCATACAACGCTCGCATCTACACGTTAAAGAACGGAATGAAAGTTTATCTTTCTGTTTATAAAAATGCACCGCGCATTCAAACCTATATTGCCGTAAAAGCGGGAAGTAAGAACGATCCTTCGAATGCAACAGGTTTAGCGCATTATTTGGAGCATATGTTATTTAAAGGCACCGATAAATTTGGTACTAAAGATGCTGTTAAAGAAACTACGGAAATTAAAAAGATAGAGAATTTGTACGAAAAATACAGAAAGACAACGAATGATGCGGATCGTAAAAAGATCTATCACCAAATTGATAGTGTAAGTGGTGTAGCTGCAAAATTAGCTATTGCCAATGAGTACGATAAAATGTTGGCTGCTATTGGTGCTCAAGGAACAAATGCATTTACCTCGTTTGACCAAACTGTTTATGTGAATGATATTCCGAGCAATCAAATTGATAATTGGTTGAAAATAGAAGCCGAACGTTTTAGAAAACCTGTATTGCGCTTATTTCATACAGAGTTAGAAGCTGTGTACGAAGAAAAAAATCGCGGATTGGATAATGATAACGTAAAATCATACGAAGCTGCCTTTGCTGCTTTATTTCCAAAAAATAAATACGGAACACAAACTACGATTGGAACTATTGATCATTTAAAGAATCCTTCGATGACCGAGATCAATAATTATTATAACAAATGGTATGCGCCAAACAATATGGCTATTGTTATGAGTGGTGATTTTGATCCCGATAAAGTGATCACGCAAATTGAGAAACATTTTAATTCGGCACCTTCAAAACCTCTGGAAGCTTATACTCCGGCAAAGGAAGATCCTATCATCACAAAGATCGTTAGAGATGTATACGGACCCGATCCTGAAAGTATGAGTATGATATGGAGAACAGAAGGCGAAGGAACTAAAGACGTTGATATGCTCGATCTTATTGTTGGAATATTATACAATGGAAAAGCGGGTTTATTGGATATCAATCTTAACCAAGCGCAAAAAGTTATTGGCGCAAACGCTTATGAATATCCTTTAAAGGATTACGGAATTTTTGCGTTAGGTGCTTCACCAAAGCAAGATCAAAAACTGGAAGAGCTGGAAGGAATTTTGTATTCGCAATTAGAAAAGGTAAAGAAAGGCGATTTTCCTGATTGGTTAATGCAGGCCGTAATAACAGATATGAAATTATCGAAAACGCGAGAGTTAGAAGATAACGGTGCACGCGCAGGAGAGATGATGGATGCTTTTGTGAATGATATAAAATGGCAAAAGCAAGTGGATCGCATGGAGCGTATTTCGAAGATCACCAAACAAGAGATCGTTGATTTTGCAAATAAGATGTTTAGCAATAATAATTATTGTGTTGTTTTTAAACGCATAGGCGAAGATAAAAATGTTCAGAAGGTGGAAAAGCCACAGATAACTCCTGTTGAAGTAGATCGCGATAACATGTCGCCTTTTGTAAAGGATATTTACGAAGCAAAAACATCTGATATACAACCTAAGTTTGTTGATTACGCAACGGATATTAAAAAAGCTGTTCTGGCTTCAAATATTCCGGTGATCTATAATAAGAATACCGAGAATAAAGTATTCTCATTGTATTACAAATTTGATATGGGTAATAACAATGATAAGATCGCCAATATCGCTGTTAAGTATATCGACTATGTTGGAACAGCCGATATGACCCCTGCACAAATAAAACAGGAATTATATAAATTGGGTTGTTCGTTTGATGTATTCAGTGATAATGAAGATACATGGATAAGTTTGAATGGTTTGAGTGATAATTTTGAAGCTTCACTTAAATTATTTGAAAAAATATTAGCAAATCCAACTGTTGAACCTGAGACATTAAAGAATTTAATAGCGGATATTAAAAAAGAAAGAGACGATCATAAACAACAAAAAGGTTGGATCTTGAATCGCGGTTTGGTGAATTTCGCACGCTTTGGCCCTATGAATCCATTTACAAACCAATTAAGCAATGAGGAACTTGATAAACTAACAGCCGACCAAATAAAAAATAAGATCAAAGGCATGAGCACCTTCGATCATAAAGTTATGTATTATGGTCCTGCAGAATTAGCCGACGTTACCAAAAGTTTGAACGCTGTGCACGTGGCACCGGCCGGTGGTTACAAACCTGTTCCGCCCGCTCAAAAATTTGAATACAGAGATATCTCAAACGAAGTATTTGTGGTGGATTACGATATGAAACAAGCCGAGATCATTATGTTGAACAAAGGCGGATTGTATAGCGAGAACATGATACCACTTTTACAATTGTATAACGCGTATTTTGGCGATGGCATGAGTGGGGTAGTGTTCCAAGATCTTCGTGAATCAAAAGCTTTGGCTTACTCTGTTTACTCACGTTACATTCAACCAAATAAACCAACCAAACAATTTTACAATATTTCTTATATTGGTTCGCAAGTAGATAAATTACCGGAAGCAATGAAAGGTATGACAGATCTATTAACGGAAATTCCTAAGTCGGAAGCTTCTTTTTCGGCAGCAAAAGAAAACTTATTGCAAGAGATCAGATCACAACGCATCAACAAAGCAGATATCCTTTTTAATTATTTGGACGCACAGCAATTAGGCCTTACCAAAGATATTCGTAAAGATGTGTATGAGAAAGTTGGCTTATTTAAATACGAGGATGTAAAGAAATTCCATGCTGATAATGTAAAAGGAAAAAATATTACTGTATTAGTTATCGGAAAAAAAGATAACCTTGATATGAAAGTTCTTGAGAAATATGGTCCGGTTAAAGTACTTACGTTAAAAGAGATATTTGGATATTAATATGATCAGGTATTTTTTAGTTATAGCCTTTGTTGTTTCTCTTACCTCCTGCAAAAAGCATAAAGCCGAAAAGCAAGCTAAAGAAGATGATAAGATCATTCAAAAATATATTAGCGATAATAAACTCAATGCCACCGCAACAGGTTCGGGATTATATTATGTGATAAGCACACAAGGCACAGGAGTTAATCCTTCTATTGGCTCCAATGTAACGGTTGCTTATTCAGGATATTTTACCGATGGAAGTACATTTGATGAAAGTAATTCTGCCGGCATTGCCTTTGATCTTAGTTCAGTAATTAAAGGTTGGCAAGAAGGGATCCCGTATTTTAAAAAAGGAGGGAAGGGAATTTTATTAATCCCATCAGCCTTAGGTTATGGCGTTAGTGGGAATGGTGGTGTTCCTCCAAACTCGGTGTTGATCTTTAATATTCAGTTGTTGGATGTGAAGTAAACCTTCTCAAAAGGTCTTCTCCATCAAATAATGTTGCACAGCCCCAAACAGCAAATGCGTTTTTTCCTTTTGGATGTAATTATTTGCTTTGTAAAATTCTAGAGCATTTTCGCGGGCTTGAAGTTCTATCTTTTTTAATCCAAGTTCTTTTGCTTTATCTTCCAGTGCTTTTAAAATTAATTTTCCCAAACCTTTTCCTTGCATACCGTTGGCCACTGCCATGTAGCGAATTTGTCCTGTGTTCTTATCATTCAATTGTAAGCGGCCACAAGCGAGCGCATTTCCTTTTTCATCTTCAACAAAAGCATTGTGCGCACTATCTTCATGCCCATCACTCGCCGAATCTTTTGATTGATTCCATGGTTTACGTAAAATTTCATAACGTAGATCCAGGATCTTATCAATTTCTTTTTGTGTATGTGCAAAAGTTACTTTCACTATTATTTGATGAATTTAAATCCAATACTACTTACAACCTTCTTATTCACTTTCCCATCTTTTATTTCCCGCAACATTTCTTTGGCTTCGGGTAATTCAAATACTTCTTTCATATTCCTTATTTTTCCAATTGGGACCTCATGCTTTTCGCAAGCCTTAAAAATATCTTTGAATAAAAATTTAGAGATATGATTATTTAAAATACCGTATAATTCTTGGCGGTTCTTAATTCTATTTTGATTTGACCCGAACTTTGGGTCTTTTGCAAGTGTGTTGTTATTTATTACTGTGCACAAAGCCTCAAACTGTTTATTGGCGCCAATGGCAAACGTGATATAATGTTTATCTTTTGTAATGAATAATTCTCCGTAAGGCGCAATGTTTGGATGTAATGATCCGCTTGCTACAGGTAAATGGTTTCCAATTAACCAATTGGTTGCCTGATTGGCCAAAGAAGCAACTGCGCTGTCAAATAACGAAACGCTAACACGACTTCCTTTTTTGGTCTTATATTTTTTGATCAAAGCAATTAAAATAGCCTCTTTTAATTGATGACCTGCAATAATGTCTATCAAAGCCACCGGCATTTTGGTTGGAACTGAATTTGGCTCACCATTCATGAACATAAATCCGCTTTCGGCTTGCAAAATAAGATCGTATGCTGTTCGCGGACTTTCATTTCCAAAACCGCTGATGGACGCGTAAATAAGATCTTTTTTTAGTTTGGAAAGAGTAGAGTAGTCAACTTTTAATTTTTGATCATCACCTTTTTTGTAATTGCTTATAACAATATCGGCATGTTTGATGTGATCGTATAATTTAGTGAGATCTTTTGGTTGAGAAATATCTAACGAAACAAATTCTTTTAAACCATTCACGCTCCAAAAATAAGAGCTTGTATTACTTTTAGGATCTTCATTCTTTAATTTCCAACTGCGCGTTACATCCCCATTTGTTTTTGGATTTTCTATCTTGATGACATTCGCCCCAAGTTCAGCAAAAAAATAACCAACGCTTGGTCCGGCCAAAACGCCCGCCAACTCAACAATTTTTAAGTCTTTAAAAATTTCTTGCATCAGTAGAGTGCCAAAACAGGTTTGTTCTGTAAAATGTTCTCGATCTTTAACATCACGTCTTCTGTTAATTTTGGAAGAAGATCCAAAGACGTTAATGTTTCTTTTAATTGCTCGGTTTTACTTGCACCTAATATCACCGTACTCACGTTCGTATTTTTTGCGCACCAGGCTATAGCTAATTTAGGTAAACTTGTCCCTAGTTCTTTGGCTAATTTATCTAAAGCTTTTGTTTTTTCAATACGGCTTTGATCTCCCAAGGTTCTCTCTTTTAACCAATCCATTCCTTCAATATTCAAACGCGTATCAGTTGGTGAAGCATTATTATATTTTCCGGTGAGTAATCCACTGCAAAGCGGACTCCAAATGGTTGTCCCTAAACCATGATCTCTAAACAATAATAAATAATCTTTCTCCAATTTGGTGCGTTCAAACATGTTGTATTGCGGTTGTTCCATTGTTGGACCAATTAATTTATGATCTTTTGCAACTGCAATTGCTGCCATGATCTCATCATTAGCCCATTCGCTTGTTCCCCAGTACAAAATTTTGCCTTGTTGAATTAGAGTATTCATGGCTAATACAGTTTCTTCAATGGGTGTATTTTTATCCGGGCGGTGACAAAAGAAAAGATCTACGTAATCCAATTGCAAACGTTTTAAGGCAGCATGACAACCTTCCATGATGTGTTTGCGCGAAAGTCCTCTTTGATTTGGTTTATCTTCTTCATATCCAAAAAATACTTTACTTGAAACGGTGTATGAACTACGACTCCAGGTTTTATTCTTCAAAATATGTCCCATCACTTTTTCCGATTGTCCCCGCGCATAAATTTCAGCATTATCAAAAAAGTTAACGCCGGCATCGTAGGCCATCGACATTAATTCATCGGCGGTTTTATCGCCAATTTGTTTTCCAAAAGTTACCCAGCTTCCAAACGAAAGTAAACTAACTTGCAATCCCGAATTTCCTAGTCTCCTGTATTCCATACCCTATTTTTAGCCACTAATTTCACTAATTTTTCACTAATCTGCATTATCTTATTTCACTAATCTGTGTTTATTTATCAAAATCAGTTTACACATAGATTAGTGTAGATTATTTATACCCAGATTAGTTCTAATTCGTGGAATTAGTGGCAAAATACCTCGCCTCTGCTAAGACCAGGCTGCGAGGTTGTGTTTCAATTATTTCTGTATGATGAGTTTACGTTGTATGGATCGACCATCACTTAAGGTGATCTGTAAAATATAAACCGAATTTTGTAATTGGCTCAGATCTAATTTTAAACTGCCTGAATTAATATCAGTTTCATTTTTCAATTCTTTTCCTGTAATATCCAATAATTTGTACGATCTAATTTCTTTATCACAATCAATTTGCACTGATCCTGCATTCGGGTTTGGACTCAAACTTAATTTAATATCATTTTCAAATTCTTCAATTCCCGAACACCAGGCAACAGATTGAGCTATACTTGATGTTGATGCACAATTTCCATTATATCCTGTTACAATATATACTGTACTTAAAACAGGTGAAACTATAATAACAGAAGTTGTTCCTCCGCTATTCCATGAATATGTATTTGCGCCGGTCGCGCTGATTGCAACCGTAACTCCTGCACATATCATGGCAGAAGAAGTACTCAGCGAAAGTACAGGTGGATTATCTACACTCACTGTAATTGCAGTGCGCATTGGACTTAATGTGCAAGTTGTGGCATTTACATAATATGTATACATACCTACACTTAATGTTGGTGTTATAAAACTCGAGCCTGTATTAATTATTGTAGTTGAAGTTGGACTTGCATACCAATTGAATGTCCCAATGCCTCCAACATTTAATGTGGTTGCGTTTTGCGCGCAAATACCATGAGCACCGGCTAAAGAAACATCCACAGGATTTGGAGGAGCGCTGCAACCATTCAATTTATGTACAAAGCCATCGTAAGTTCCGAAAGGGCTCGCAGTAAACGTTCCAACACCCGGATCAAAATCAATTGGATTGCTATTAAAGTAACCTGCGGTATATACATTCGAATTTTGATCGCACGAAATACTTAAAGGAACTTCCAAACCTGTTCCACCATATTGTACAGCCCACACATAATTTGAAGCTGTATCAAGTTTTACAATAAAAGGATTTGTAGATGTTGCATTTAAAGAATTAGTGAGTGGACTTGGATCAAAATCAACTGTGCCTGCAAAATAACCTGCAATGTACATGTTGTTATAGCCATCTTTGGCAATTTCTAAAGCAACTTCGGTACCTGCGCCTGCAAATGCTTTTACAAAATTAAAATTACCTGAATTAGAATATTTCAATAAAAATGCATCATAACTTCCCAAATTCGTAAGGGCAGTTACGCCGGGGCCTGATTCAAAATCAACTGTGGTAGAAAAAAATCCTACAGCATATAGATCATTATTTTTGTCAACTTGAATATCGTAAATAGCTTTTGGTCCACCATTTCCATTAATAGATGCAGCCCAAGCAAAATTTCCTGCAGCATCAATTTTTTCTAAGAAGCCATCAAAGTTTGCAGGACCACCCGGTGTTAAAGTATACATGCTTGGTCCCGGATCAAAATCAACATTCCCTAAATAATCACCGGCTACAAAAACATTTCCAACGGCATCGGTTATCACTGCCCTTGGTGTTGTTTGCGATCCCGGCGCCCCATCAATTTTTTTACCGTAAAGAAAATTACCGGCGTTATCTAATTTTAATAATAAGGTTGCTGCGCCCGAAAAATTCATGATCACAACGGGAGGTCCCGGATCAACATCCACATTTCCGGTAACTCTTCCGGCTATAAAAACATTACCTGAAATATCAACACATATATCTTGTCCAAAATCATTACCGGCCGAACTAAGAACTTTGGCCCATACAAAATTTCCGTTAGCGTCCAACTTCTCTGCATAAAAGTCATCACCACCGAACGCGCTTATAACAAAAGCACTTGGTCCCGGATCAAAATCAACCGAGCTACCAAACTTTCCTGTGAAATACGAATTTCCTGCCTGGTCAACAAAAAGTTCATACGCAATATCATTATTTGAAGCGCCTCCAATTTGTTTAGCCCAAACAAGATCTCCATTACCATCTAATTTCAAAATAAAAATATCCCAAGTTGAAGTAGGGGGTGTCATGGTAAATGTTCCCGGTCCCGGATCAAAGTCAACCGTGTTACTAAATATTCCAACGGAGATCACATTTCCGCTTAGATCAGTTTTGGTTGAATAACAATAAATGCTTGCACCAACACCACCCATTTGTTTGGCCCATGTAAACGTTGGGTTCTGGCCGCCAAGATCTAAAGCAAAGAAAATGATGAATGCAACTACAAATTTTTTCATTAGACCGAATTTTAATTTCTAACAATTAAAGATAATGAATTTAATGAGAAAACAGAATTTTAACACCTAAAGGGATCCTAATAAAAAAAGGAACCTTTTGAGCTCCTTTATATAGAATTTTTGTTTTGATCAATCTTCTTCTTCTGAACTGTCTACTTGTTCGAATTGAAACGTATGACCAACCAATTTTTCAAGAACCTTACCTTGATCATACATATCTGTATCATCTTTTTCGTAGGTCCACGAGATCTTTAAATTTTCTTTATTGCTACAAACTGCAAATACTTTTTTCAAAATGCGCAATATCATCGAAGTACTCGTTGTATTAATGTAAACGAAATTTATTTTCAAATGGATATTTTCGGGATCAAGTTTTTCGTATTTATCTAACCATTCAAATGTAGTGCGATAAAATTCGGTGGCATCTTCAGGAATAGAGATCCCGTTAATAGATAAAAACCCATTAAGTTTGAAGTTTATCTCGGGTGTGCGTTTGGTTCCTTTAACGAAGATATTTTCCATAGAATAATTCCTAACCTAAATATAGAGATGTTTTTTAGATTTCGGGTTAAAATTATGCAACTTAAACCAGTTATTAAAATGATTTAGATAAACCCTTAATAATGCACTACAAAAGAATTTAATGAACAGCTGAACAATCTGATCTATTTAACTAAAACGCGAGGTTCAAGCATATCATGAATAGCGTATTTTACTCCCTCTCTTCCAAGTCCACTTTCTTTGATCCCACCGTAAGGCATCTGGTCGAAACGCAGTGTGGGCGCGTCGTTGTGGATAACGCCACCAACCTCAATTTTTTCAAAGCTAGTAGTTAGTTCTGCTATAGAGTCGGTAAAAACACCACATTGCAGCCCAAATTTTGAGCTATTTATTTTTTTAATAGCGGTTTCGATGGAACCTGAGTAACTTTCTAAGCAAATTACCGGACCAAACACCTCTTCGCAGTTCACTTTCATTTTTTCGGTGGTGTTTGTGATGATAGTTGGTTCAACAAATTTACCTGTTCGCGTTCCTCCGCATAAAAGTGTAGCTCCTAAAGCTACAGCTTCTTGTAGCCAACGTTCTACACGAATAGCATTTGTTTCATCTATCATATCGCTGACCTCGGTATCTTGTTTTAAAGGATTTCCAATTTCCATGTCCTTTGCTTTTTGTACCATGGCCATTTTGAATTTCTCAAAAATACTTTCGTGAACATAAAAACGTTGCGCGTGAATACATATTTGTCCGCTATAAGCAAACGCACCAACTAAACATTTTTGCACAGCATCTTCAAAATTTGCAGATGGTGTAATGATCACGCCTGCATTTCCACCTAATTCTAAAACAATTTTCTTTTTACCACATTGTTTTTTCATTTCCCAACCAACTTCGGGTGAGCCTGTAAAACTTAATAAATTCACACGTTCATCTGTAACCAATAAATTTCCTGTTTTGCGATCCATTGGTAAAATAGATAATCCGCCTTTGGGTAATTTTGTTTCGCTCACAATTTTTGCAAGTTCTAAAGTAGAAAGTGGAGTGGATGAAGCAGGTTTTAAAATAATTGGACAACCTGCCGCAATAGCCGGCGCAATTTTATGCACTGCTAAGTTCAAAGGAAAATTAAAGGGAGAAATTCCCGCCACTAATCCTATTGGAAAATATTTTACCAGGCCTTCTTTTTTCTTTCCTGCATTACTCCAATCTAAACTCAAGTATTCTTTCGGCAATCGCTTACATTCTTCGGCGGCAATTAAAAATGTTTGTGCCGCGCGATCAACTTCGCCCAAAGCATACTTAATAGGCTTTGCCGATTCTATGCATAAAACCTCGGCCAAATGCTGACGTTTAGCTTTAATTCGTGAAAAAATGTCAAAAAGGATCTCATACTTTTCGAGCGAGCTCAGCTGTTTCATGGCCTCTTTGGCTTCCAGACCCTTTTTTATGGCAAAATCCAGCACTTTTTCATCGGCCAAATAGGTTGTGGCATAGTCTTTGTTCTCATACTTATCATACACAACTAAAAGATCCTTTGTAGTAATAAACTCACCGGCTAAATAGAGAGGATAGGTAGCATTCATACCTCTAAAGTAATTAAAATTTAAACTAACTCTAAGCTGTTTACATTAAATTCAATATCAGCTTCTTAATAACAAGGCAAATAATATCTTTACATGGTTTTGGGACGCATATTAGCCATAGATTACGGCAGCAAACGAGTAGGTTTAGCTGTTTCCGATCCATTAAGGATCATTGCCAGTTCGTTGGAAGCAGTGCATAGTAAAGATGTGATAGATTTTTTAAAAGTGTATCTAAGTAAGGAAAAAGTAGATATAATAGTTGTGGGAGAACCTAAAACCTTGATGAACGTAAAAAGTGATAGTGCTCGTTTTATAGATCCTTTTGTTGTGCATTTGCAAAGAACATTTCCGGAGGTGAAAATAGAACGCTATGATGAACGTTTCACAAGTAGTATTGCGCAACAAACCATGTTACTTGGGGGAATGAAGAAAAAAGACAGAAAAATAAAACAGAATGTAGATAAGATAAGCGCCACAATTATTCTGCAAGATTACATGGAATTCATAAAATATAAAGGCGAATAAAACGTTATTAATAAAGAGAACTAAATAAAATATATATGACAAAAGATAGCGAAGATAGGATCCGAAAAGCGTTTGCGCAAAAGGACCTGGAGGAAATAAAAGCACGCGACAGCTGGCACTTGTTTAAGATCATGAGTGAGTTTGTGGAAGGATTTGAAAAATTAAGTCGCATTGGTCCTTGCGTTTCTATTTTTGGAAGCGCACGAACAAAACCCGAGAATAAATATTATATTCTTGCAGAAGAGATAGCGTATAAATTAACTACGGAAGGATATGGTGTAATAACAGGTGGTGGTCCGGGAATTATGGAAGCAGCAAACAAAGGAGCAAGACGCGGAAAAGGTAAAAGCGTAGGACTGAATATTGTTTTGCCTTTTGAACAACATCCAAATGAATTTATTGATCACGATAAGAGCATTAATTTTGATTATTTCTATGTACGTAAAACGATGTTCTTAAAATATTCTCAAGGATTTATTGGAATGCCCGGTGGCTTTGGTACTATGGACGAATTATTTGAAGCTTTAACCTTAGTACAAACGAGCAAAATTGCGCAATTCCCAATTGTGTTAGTTGGAAGAGAATATTGGCAAGGAATGATCGATTGGATTAAAAAGGATATGTTGGATAATGAAAGTTATATTCACGCAGAAGATCTTGATCTTTTTAAAATTGTGGATACAGCCGATGAAGCCATCAAACATATTGTGGATTTCTACAGTAAATATTTACTAAAACCAAACTTCTAAACAAAAGGGTATGTCGAATATCTTATTGCGAGTTTTAGTTATACCATTGATCTACGCAATTTCCTATTTGCCTATGTGGATGTTACATATAAAAAGTTACGGCTTGTATGTGTGGGTGTATTATGTGTTTGGTTACAGAAAGAAAGTTGTTCTACAAAATCTCCGCAATTCTTTTCCCGATAAAGATGAAAAAGAGATCCAAAAGATCTGCAAAGGATTTTACAAGAATTTTTGTGATGTGATATTTGAAACAGTAAAGGCTTTCACCATTTCCAAAGAAGAATTAACACGCCGCATTTATTATACCGAGAACGGAAAGAAGATCATTAACGAGTATTCTAATAAAAAGCAAAGCATTGTGATCGTTATTGGGCATTGTTCTAATTGGGAATGGGTTCCGCTTTCGTATCAACCAAATTTTGAACAGATCTTACTTGGCGTTTATCATCCTTTATCCAATAAACCTATTGATGCGCTTATGCTTAAAATGAGAAGCAAGTTTGGAGCTCATATTATTTCGATGAAAGAGTTCTATCCCTTTTTAATTCGAAATAAAAATAAAAATTATTCATTGGGATTAAATGCCGATCAAAGTCCGCCACCCGAAAGTGCGTATTGGACAAAATTCTTGAATCAAGATACCGCGGTGTTTAACGGCCCGGCTAAAATTGCCAAAAAATTTAATTACCCAATGGTGTACGGACGAACAGTAAGAGTAAAGCGCGGCGTTTACGAGATCGATATCATAAAAGTGTGTGAGGATCCTAAGTCTTTCACAGAAGAGCAAATAACCGAAATGCATTTAAAATGTTTGGAAGAAAATATTTTGGCGCAACCTTCCAATTGGTTATGGAGTCACCGCCGTTGGAAACACAAACGGCCTAGCGTAACCAATTAAAACTGCTTCCTTTTTTATTGAAGCCTATAGCAGGCGCGGGAACTTTTACCAAGTTCAAACACGTAAAAATTGTTTTTAAAGTTTTTGATCGTGTTTTTATTTTAGTGAAGTCAATATCCAAACTCACATAATAATTTCGAATGCGTTGGCTGCTGTAAGTATATTCCACAACCGGTGAAGTAGAAGAGGTGAAGGTCACAAAATCTTCACGCGCTCTTAGCATGCCTGATGCACCGTAACCAAAAGATACGGCCAACCACTTTGGTAATTTATGATCACCCTTAATGAAATTAAACGGACTAAAACTGATCCAATAGGTTTGTGCATTATAATCTTTCAATATTTTTTCTTGTAAATTTTTTCCAAGTAATGCAGGATTATAAATTGCCAATTCACTTTCTTTATAAGAGTATTTAATGAACACACGTTGCTCATTCCATAATGCTTCTTGCGAAATTGCTAACCCTGCTCCCGCTGCATTTGCTAACATATCTCCGCCCGAAAATCCCCAACCGTTGCTATAACCATCCATTATTTCAACCCCTGTCATATAAACAAAACCCATTGTACCACCGTATATCAATTTTTGTTTTTTGCTAAAACCTGCCCAATCAAATGCATCCATCATTAAGCGCCCGAGATTATAAGTTGTCCACGCATGTCCCGCTTTATCCATTTGCAACCATTCGGCATTATCATTAAAAAAATGGAATTTACCGGTATTGTATTGTGCATACCAAGCGCGGTTCAAATAAAAAAGCGATCCTGTAGTTAAAACCGAAGAACCCGTGATCAAGGAAATGCGTTTATATTTTTTTGCGGGAACCGAATCAACCTGAGCGGTTGAAACAAATGAATTGAAAAAACAGAATACTATAAATATGTGTAAAACCCTTGTCATTTACGGCTTACACAAATATAGGTCATTTATTGGTCGTTTATATCAATAAGATCTTGAATATCCACAAGATTTAACTTACTCTGTTTGATGCTTTTTTTGATAGGGATCTCGATATTTCCCGGACCGGAGTTCACATCACCCGGGCTATTCACATTATTGATATCAAATACATCATACATGTTCTTATCGTTAAAATAACTCTTGGTCTTACCAAAACGCCATACCACTCCAAAATTTAAAAATCCGGTTGGACTTAAATTCTTTTCATAGAAATAAACTTTGTAAGGAATATCAGGTCGCTTATTATTTTTTTCGAGCGAATAAAATGTGATATTACTTCTTGTACTTGTTCCTGCATCAATATATCCCGAGAAATTTTTATTAAGAACAAAATCTAATCTAATCCCTCCCAAAATTTCGTAATGTGTAAAGTTGAACGAGGTTACTTCGGGATGGAAATAGTAAAGTGAATCGTTATTCAAGAAACTATACATTCCGCCTTGCGGTTTAGTGAAAACACTGAAACGAATTTTATCGCTGATAGGAATATTTAAACTGATATTCTTTGGAATTTGTATACTGAAATTTATGCCATCTAATTTTCCCCATCTTAAACCTAAATAAGGCAAATAATATCTATTACCCCACATAAATGATTTAGTGATACCAAAACGCATATTGAATGTGGAAGAAAAATTATGACTGTAAATAAATGAATTGGCCATCCGGAAATAACCATTTGGTGTTGATGTTGTGACATCGGTGGTGGTAAAAGGTTGAAGATCGATGAACCATACACCTTTTTTACCGCTGTTTTGAATTATTCGAAATCCTAAACCGTATTTAAGAAGTGTGTGAGGTTTATTAACGCTGTCAAATGATGGTTGGACAGAAACAAAATTTCCGGTAAGTAAATAATGAGTATTTGAATACACCGTGCTATCATGATTATAATAGGTGCGGGTATAGATAGGTGTGTAGAATCCCAGGTTGAATTGCTTTAATCCAAACGATCCTAAACGCCTATCAATGATACTATCGTTGCTTATTTTGCTTGCTTTTTGTTTTGGGAATTTTTGATTGGCCTTTGTATATGAATCTAAAAAGATAGTGGTCTTAAAATAATGTTTAGCCTTTTTCAAATTCAAACTATCAAACGCCGATTGTGCTTTTAATTCTACCTGAAATAAAAGAAAAGTGCCAATGGTCATTAGCACTAGTTTGGTATTTGTTAGCGTGTGTAACACGTGTTCTATTTTTCCTTCGCGGCTTTTAATACTTCCAGTTTAAACTCTTCTTCAAGCACTTTTAGCTTTGCCAGTTTTTTTGCGCCTATCACGATCTTTAATTTATCGTTGTAGGTCTTTGTGAGTTCGGCATCGGCGGCAGCGCTTTTATTCTCTAAGGTAATTATTTCTTCGGCTTCTTTATCGCTGGCAGTAGGGGAAAGATTTTTTAGACTTTGTCGCATGTTCTTTTTTAGGGCCTTGCGTTTATCTTGTAGTTCGTTGTAAATTGGCCAAAACTTTTCGCTTTCGGCCGAACTGAACTCAATGTTCTTGGCAATAAAAGAGGCTCTCAGTTCATCGATCTTATCGCGCTGAGCCATGCTTTTACTTGGTGCAAGCCAAAGTAAAATGGTTAATAAAATGATTATGTTCTTAAGTGCTTTCATTAATCAATAAAATCTAAAAGTGCCTGATCGGTTGAATCAGCAGTTTTTAGACTATCTGTTTTTTCTATTTTATTTAAATTCTTTTCCAATTTGTCGAGATCAACCGCTGCATCCAAAATTTCTTCTGTATCAAAATTATCCAGCTTGTATTTGATCACATCGCGTTTCTCTAAACATGCTAAGGTTGTACATTCATTAGTGATGATAGGATCTTTTACAAACGAATTATAGATCCATAAACTAAACGTGATCATTAACACTGCCGCTGCTGCAAACCATAGTGGCTTACGATTCATCGAAATTATTTTCGCGCCACCTTCGTTAGTGTTCTTTCCTAAAATAGTTTTTCTACTTGTTTCAAAATAATTCTCGCTTGTAACAAATGGATTTACTTTTTCAATTTTATTTAGTGAAGGGTAAGAACTTAATTCTTCTACACCTTCAATTCCAGAAACGATATGCAATTTCTTTTGCGAAAAATAATCTGCAGGAACATCAAATGAATTTAGTTTTGTTGTATTTGCTAAAACAGGTGTATTTAATAATTCCAATTTTGAAGCACTTGTCTCAAAATAATTTTCCGGCACAATAAATCCACTCTCCTTATTTACACTCGATAAAAAAGGATATACCTCATGTTCCTGCATCCATTCAATTTTATTGAGAATGCCGGCCTTTGAGTTCTTAAAATAATCATCTGGAAGGCCGAATGAATTTGGTATGTTGTTATTGTTGTCCACGTTAGGTTTGACTACACCGATTTAAAAAGGTTTAATCTTTAGTTAGGAATTCCTCCACTTTCTTTGCTGCCAAATGGTAACTGGCCTTTAAGGCCCCAACCGAAGTCTCTAATATTTGACTCATCTGCTCATATGGCGTTTCATCATAATAGCGCATGTTAAACACGATCCTTTGCTTCTCGGGAAGGGTTAAAATAGCTTGCTGTAATTTCAACTGTATCTCATCGCCTTTAAAGTAATGGTCACTTTCTAATGACTTAGATAGCTGATATTCAATAGGATGCAAAGAAGTTGTATTTCTCTTATTTTTTTGATTCAAAAAGGTGATGGCTTCATTGGTGGCTATGCGATACATCCAAGTAAAAAGGGCACTTTCCTCTTTAAAATTGGCCAAACCTTTCCATATTTTGATATAGGTATTTTGAAGTACATCGTCGCTGTCATCATGATCAATAATGATCTTACGAATATGCCAAT
>JAHEYC010000006.1 GCA_023251775.1 Sphingobacteriaceae bacterium
GCTTCTGAATTAAAGCCAAGAAATGCTAATATCCTTGAACATTATGGCGATTGCTTGTATAAATTGAATAAAGTGGCTGAAGCCATCAAGTATTGGGAATTATCAATTAGCGCAGGTGGAAATAAAGAACGACTTTCACAAAAAATAAAAACAAAAAAACTCATTGACTAATTTTTTAAGATATACTCTTTTTATTATCCTGATCTCCATTATTGGTTCTACACTGAGTTGTAAGCACAAAAAAAAGATGCAACAAAAAAATGTTGTAACGGTTGATGCAGATACTTTAGGAAAATGTAAGATCGATCATAAGAACGCCCGTGCCTTAACAAAATATATAAAGGAGAACGAATTAAAATACGATTGGCTCTTTTTAAAATCTAACGTTACTACTTTATTCGAAGGAGAAGATAAAAGTTTTGATGCTAAAGTTCGTTTACGCAAAGACAGTTTAATGCTTATTACTATTGAATTGCTCACCATAGATTTTGCTAAAGTACTGATCTCAAAAGATTCGATCAAAATGGTGGATTACCATCATAAAAAATATTTTAAGGGCGATTTTAACTATATAAATGATCTTTTGAACGCCGATCTTGATTTTAACGTTATTCAATCTGTTATTATAGGAAATAGCGCTGAATTTACCGACGATGACGGGAAATTAAGTCCTGTAACCGATCGCACGAATTGTTGTTATAAGCTAAGTACTGAGCGCGAAAAACATTTACGCCGTATAGAAAAAGGCACCGAGGATCTAAAAAAAGCATTACAGATCATGACCCTCGATCCTAATACGTTCAAAATAACTAAAAATGAATTCATCGATCCATCCACTAATAGAAGTTTTATTGCAACGTATACCGATTTTAAGACAAAAGATAGCGTTTATGCACCGTACAATGTTAATATTGACATAAAGGCAGAGCGGAATATGAACATCAAAATTGAGTATGTTCGTATAGAGAAAAATAAACCGCAAAAGTTCCAGTTCAATATTCCGAGCAAGTATGAAAAAATTACGATACAGAAAAAATAACGCAATCAGAATTATCTGTTTGCTGTTAATTTTTTCGTGTCTTAGTTTAACCCTTCCCGCTCAAACAAAAACCACCAAGGATCCAAAAAAAGATCTCGAGAATAAAAAGAAAAAGATCAACGAAGAGATCAACGAGATCAACGAGATGTTGAACAAGACCAAAGCCAACAAAAAAAATTCTTTGGGAAATCTCTTAACGCTAAATATGAAACTGGATAAACGCCAGGAATTGATAGCGGCCATTAATGCAGAAATTGATCAGCTCAACAAAAAAATAAATTTAACGGAAGGAGAAATAGATCACCTAAAATCGAATCTTATAAAATTAAAAACAGAATATGCCCGCATGATCATTTCGGCGCAGCGACAACAAGATGCTTATAGCCGATTGATGTTCTTATTCTCGAGCAACAACTTTAATCAAGCGCTCATGCGTTTAAAATATTTGCAACAATATTCGGTGTATCGTAAAAAGCAAGCCGATGAAATTGTTTCTACGCAAACTATTTTACAAGTAAAGCTTGGCGAATTAAAAGAAAGTAAACACGAAAAAAATGTATTGCTTGGAAATGAAGAAGCCGAAAAAGATAGTTTGAGCCAGGAAAAAGCAGAACAAGAAATTGTGCTCACCGGTTTACAACAAAAAGAAAAAGATCTTAAAACAAAATTGGAACGTAAAAAACAAGAAAGTGTTGAATTACAATTGGCCATTAAAAAATTAATTGCAGATGAGATAAAACGTAAAGCCGATGAAGCCGCCAAAGAAGCGTTGGCTGCGAAAAAAGCAAAAGAAGAAAAAAATAAGAAAGATAAGAATGTCAAAGTTAAAGAGATCGCCAAGACCAACGACTCCAAAGAAAATATAAAAGAAACACCAACCTACCCTGATCTTTCGGATGAAGCCGAAGCCTTAAGCAATGATTTTGCGAACAACCGCGGAAAATTACCTTGGCCAATTACCAAGGGAATTATTTGCGAACCTTATGGCGAGCACGAACATCCCGCTATTAAAGGATTTATGATGATGAACAATGGTGTTGAAATTTGCAGCGGTAAAGGCGCCACGGCCCGCGCTATTTTTGATGGTGAAGTAACCAGCGTGGCAGTTTCGCCAACCGGAGGTAAATTAGTTATTATTCGACATGGTGAATATTTAAGTGTGTACACCAACCTCAGCGATGTACAAGTAAAGGTTGGCGAAAAAGTAACCTTAAAACAACCCTTAGGTACAGTGATGATGGACGAAGATGAAACCAAAGCAGCCATGAATTTCCAGATCTGGAAAGGCCAAAAAACCATGGACCCTAGTGGATGGTTGTATAAGGGGGGTTGATCAATTATCCCAAAAACTCATACACCTTCCCAGGCTTACTCTTTATCAAATTGCTAAATTCCAATTGTAATAATAAAGTACTCACAGCGCTCACGCTCATTTCACTCGCGTAACAGATCTCATCCAAACTCAATTGCTTTTTTTGCTGGAAGGTTTGCGCAATTTTTTGTTCATCATCACTTAAGCTTATTAATAAAGGGACTTGTTTCTTTTTTGCGTTCCGGTGGTTTAACTTGTCGAAGCCCCAGTTCATTGCATCTAAAAGATCGGCCGCACTTTCTATCAATCCTGCCCTATTGCGTTTTATCAAGCCATTACAACCTTCACTTAATTCGCTTCCCGCTTCTCCCGGAAATGCAAATACATCTTTATTATAACTGTGCGCAATAGTGGCCGTAATTAAACTTCCGCCCTCTCGTTTACTTTGTACAACTAATAATGCATCGCACAAACCGGCCACAATTCTATTTCGTTTTGGAAAATTTACAGCATCCGGATTTGTTTCGCTCATAAAATCGGTTAACAATCCCCCATGCTTGATCATTTTTTTTGCTAAAGCTGTATGCGAACCGGGATAAACGCGATCTAAACCATGCGCCACAACTCCCACAGTTTGCAATCCATTATCTAAAGCATATTTATGCGCGTGAACATCTATACCATATGCCAAACCGCTCACCACCAAAATTCCGGTTCCGGCCAAGTCGGCTATTAATTTATTGGTGATATCAATTCCATAGTCATCGGGCTTTCGCGTTCCAACAACCGCCACAATTTTTTCGGTATTTAAATTGGCATTGCCTTTATAATATAATAGTACCGGCGAATCGTTGCAAAATTTTAAACGCTGAGGGTATTCCTCATCCGTAAAGAACAAAGGTTTTATTTTATACTTTAAAATAAATTCGATCTCCTTCTCTGCCCGCTTTAATACGTTTTTATTATTCACAACATGCTTGGCATTTATAACCCCAATTCCGGGGATCTTTTGCAGCAGTTTTTCCTTAGTTTTAAATACCTCACTTGCGCTACCGCAATACGATACCAAATTTTTGGCATTTACATCGCCCACCTTTGGTAAAAGTGTGAGGCCTATTTGGTATATAAGTTCCTTTTGGTCCATTAATTATTTATAGTATTTTTAGCCTTGAATGAACAAATGTAATATCACTTTACTGCTTTTGATTGCTTTATTTTGTAGCAATTTGCGTGCTCAGCAAAAAAATGCTGTAATTACGGGCAAAGTAAGCGATATAATTAGTCAGGAAACCCTTGTGGGAGCCATAATTAAGACCGGAAAACAGGGTACAACTACCGATGTTGAGGGTAATTATAAATTTCGTCTCGAACCCGGGTCATACACTATTTCGTGTTCTTATGTGGGTTATAAAACGGAAGTAAAAGTGCTTGATCTTAAAGAAAATGATTCCCTTCAAATAGATATTGCCCTAAAAGATCAGTCGGCCCTGGATGAAGTGGTTGTAAGTGCCGGACGCTACGAACAAAAAATTGGGGAGGTTACCATTAGCATGGAAATTTTAAAACCCGCCCTTTTGGAAAATAAAAATACCACGTCTTTAGATGTGATCATGAATCAAGTGCCCGGCGTTACGGTTAATGATGGCCAAGCGAGCATTCGCGGGGGAAGTGGATTTAGTTACGGCGCAGGAAGCAGAGTTTTAATGTTGGTGGATGAAATGCCCATGCTTAGTGCCGATGCAGGAGATATTAAATGGAATTATTTGCCTTTAGAAAATGTTGAACAAATTGAAGTGATCAAGGGCGCGGCTTCTTCGTTGTACGGATCGAGCGCGTTGAATGGTGTTATTCATTTGCGAACTGCTTATGCCAAAGATAAACCTATTACGCACGTGTCTTCATTTGTTGGTGCTTATGATGCGCCGCGGAATACATACAAATGGTGGAAAGGTACAAGTCAAATGCAACGCGGCATAAATATCTCGCATGCCGAGAAAATTGGGAATTTTGATATTGTGTTGGGCGGACATATGTTCAGCGATGATGGTTATCGATATTTAGAAACAGAAAATCGCGGACGATTGAACTCTAATGTGCGCTATAATTTTAAAAAGATCCCGGGATTAATTGCAGGCATTAATACCAATATGATGAATACAAAAGGGGGATTGTTCTTTTTATGGCAAACTTACGATTCGGCTTATATTCCTCAGGGAAGAAATATTCAACGCTATAATAATATCCGTTTAAATGTTGATCCGTATATAACTTATATTTTTGGAAGTAATAAACTGAGTGTGAAAACGCGCTATTTTAAAACCAATAATATCAACGATAAAAACCAAAGTAGTTTAGGCGAATTATTTTATAACGAAGAACAGTATCAACTCAAATTCAAAAATAATTTGAACCTTTCACTCGGATATGTTTTCATGAAAACCGTGACCACTTCTGATTCATTGTTTGGAAAACACGAAGGTTTTAATCACGCAGGATATGTGCAAGCAGATAAAAAATTCTTTAATAAACTTACGGTGTCATTAGGTGCTCGAGGCGAGTTTTACAGAGTTGATACAACAAAAACAGTTGGACATTTATTTGGGAAAAAAATTCCGTTCTATCCTGTATTTAGAGCGGGGGTAAGTTATCAATTAAAAGAATACACTTTCATTCGCGCATCTTTCGGACAAGGCTATCGTTTTCCGAGTGTTGCCGAAAGATACGTGAGTACGAATGTAAATCTACTACACATTTTCCCTAATAAAAGTTTACAACCCGAAATTGGTAACAATATGGAAATCGGTATCAAGCAGGGTTTCAAAATTGGAGAGTTCAAAGGATTTTTGGATGTGGCGGGTTTTTGGACACGCTTTGATAATATGGTGGAATTTGTTTTTAATTATTACGGAACTGATCCGAATATATCATTCGTGCAAAAATTAAATTACTATGGTTTCCAATCTCAAAATTTAGGCAAAGCAGATATTAAAGGTATTGACGCAGGCGTTAACGGCACAGGAAAAATTGGTTCCTTGAATATTACCATCATGAGTGGTTATACTTATATGAACCCAATTAAGCCCGATTATGATCCAGTAAAAGATACTTTAGGTTTACCGGGATTAAATGTGTTGAAATATCGCAACCGTCATTTATTTAAGAACGATATTCAGATAGACTATAAAGCATTTTCTATTGGTGTTAGTACACGTTTTCAAAGTAAGGTCCAAAATATTGATAACCGTTTTGTTCGTCCTTTATTTTATGAGCTTGGAGCCGGCTTTGACACGGATGGTGCCCCTACTATTTTACCCGGCTTAAAACAAAACTTCGATCAGTTCCAAAAAAATGTATGGGTGCACGATCTTCGCGTGTCGGTGCAATTAACTTCTGCACTTAAATTATCTTATATCGTCAATAATTTTACCAATGTAGAATATCAATCACGTCCCGGAGATATGAGGCCGCCTACATTGCATATGCTTCAATTAAGCATTCGGCCAAAGTATAAGGATAAATAGTTTTAGCCTTGAAATTTTTTTACTGATAGATGATTTTTTGGGCGTGCCGGCGAGCTCACCGGATACAATTTGGAAGTTCGCTCGCCGTCGCGCTTTTCGCTACAAGCCTGCTTGTCCTTTGCTATGTTTGTAGGGCTGCGGTGGCTCCTAAGGTCGCCTCCTCGCCCAACAAACATTTAGCAAAGTCCTAAGCAGGGCTTTCCGCTTCAATCGCTCACGCAGCAGTTTGGAAAGTTGGAGTGTGATCATGGAATTTCTTGCGGGATGAAACATCCCGCCCCATCGTAAATGTCCCCTCGCCGCGTGAGGGATTGAGCAATTGTTTGAGCTCCTTTTTTATTTCTTGCGCTTCCATATTGTTTTTGGCGCAAGAAATAAAAAAGAGCGAGTTGCGAAAGCCCGACGGCGAGCGAACTTCCAGCGTGTTTGGGGTGAGCTTGTCGGCACGCCCAAATAATTCTAAATAAAAAAAGCCACCTCAAAACGAGATGGCTTTTAATTTTTGTATGAATTATAATTATTGCTTAACCACTTTTACTACACGTGTTTCGTTGTTTCCTTTTACATGTACAAAGTAAATTGCAGAAGGAATATCATGCGTACTTATTTTTCCGTTGCGTGCTATGGTCTCCGAACGTACAATTTGTCCTATCGCATTGTAAATAGTTACTTTCACATCTTCATTTGATCTAATGAACAACTCATCTTTAACCGGATTAGGATAAACCGAAAGTATCAAACTAGAATACTGAGAAGCATCTAAACCTGTACAAGGGAAAACAGTGAGCGTAATTGTTTTTGTATCGCTGCAACCATTGGTTGTTCCTACAACTGTATACTGTGTAGTTGTTAATGGCGTAACGGTAGGACTAGAACCTGAAATATTTCCCGGATTCCAAACATACGTTGTTGCACCTACGGCGAATAATGAACCTACAGAGCCAGGACAAAGTGTTGGTGTAGAAGATCCAACATTTACTGTTGGTTTACCATTTACAGTAATTGTAACTGTTTCAGAATCGGCACAACCTGCAGCAGAATTTCCATCCACCGTATAAGTTGTAGTTGTATTAGGATTCACAGGAACGGAAGCGCCGGTTAAGTTACCCGGATTCCATGTATATGTATTTGCACCTGATCCGTTAAGTGTTGTTCCGGGACCCGGCGTACAAATGGTTGGACTAGTTGCCGTAGCAGAAATTGTTGGTGTTGCATTTACCGTTATTAAAATTGTGGCTGTACCACTGCAAGCTGCAGCTGTACCATTAACTGTGTAAGTTGTGGTTGAGTTAGGTGTAACGGCAATGCTTGTTCCATTAAGATTTCCCGGATTCCAAGTATAACTTGAAGCACCCGATGCTGTAATAGTTGTTGTTGCACCACTACAGAACATAGTTGAAGATGCAACGGGAACAATTCCCAACGATGAACCAATTGTTACGGTAACTTGTTTTGAACTTACACAACCGCCGTTGATACCTTGAACAGTATACACAGTTGTAACACCGGGAGAAACATTTATCATAGAAGTTGTTTGCGTTGTACTCCACGAATAACTTGGTGCACCGCTGGCTACTAATGTAGCTTGACCACCAACACAAATTGTTGTACTGTTTGCAGTTAATGTTGGTGTGATATTTACAGTAACAAGAACGGTCGCAACTTTTACGCAGGTTGCAAATGAACCGCTAACACTATAAACAGTTGTTGTACCCGGAAAAACCACTGCTGATGTTCCTGTAATTGCACTCGGACTCCATGTCCATGTTGTTGCACCGCCGGTTGCTGTTAAAGTTGCAGGATTACCCGAACAAATGGTTGTTGCACCATTTGCAGCAATAGTATATCCGTTGGTGATAGAGAACGGTTGATAGCTGTAATTATTTAGAGTGTAGGTATCAACTACTGAATTTGGATTTAATGCATTAACTGCAAAGTAATGCGAACCATTTGCTAAATTTATTTGCGGGAAATTCACGATGCTTGATGTATTAGGTGCTAAATTTCCAACCCAGTTCAATGTTTGTGTACCAACACCATCACAGTTATAAGTGAATGTTACAGTAGTGACATTGTTTGTGCCAAAATTATGAAGGTTAATTGATGGTAAGATAAAAGGATCGCAATTTGCAATTTGTGAATACGTAGGGCTTATGATATTTGTAACACCCACATTATTGATCACAGTTCCTAAATTACAAACTGTAGAGGTAAGTAAACTTGCACGGAATTGCGAATTGGCCATGATGAGTTGCATACGATAAACCTGATCTTTCGTGAACAATTGCATACATGCATCATCTACATAATCCATATAATTCATGAACATATTTCCATTTGGTCCATTTGAACACGTTACTTGAGGGAAAGCCGGACAACCAAAATTCAATGTATTTTGAGTTGGCGTATCAGCACATTCATCAGTACCACAAGTTTGGTCGCCATCAACGTGACGTAATCCCATCCAATGACCAATTTCGTGAGTTGCAGTTCTTCCTTTATTGTATGGTGGAGCAGCAGATCCAATACTTCCAAATGCAGTGTTCAAACACACAACACCATCGGTAGTTGAAGTACCGTAAGGTGGCGCTAATCCTAATAAGCCTGTCATGCCGGGATTAGGGAACGTTGCAAATCCTAATAAACTACTTCCAAGATTAACTACCCAAATATTTAAATAACGATTTGGATCCCAAATACTATTTGGTTTTATTGTGGCATCACAATAAGCCATTGTGTATGGGCCGGCTGTCCAACCACTAGTTACACTATTACGACGATCAATACCGGGTTCTGCTAAAACACCATTGGTAGGATTAACAACAGCCAAACAAAAATTAACTTTGGTTTTTCCTAAGAAAGGTTTAAAAACTCCGGGAATTAAAGTTGTATCCGAATTGGTGCCATTGTAATCTTTATTTAAAATATTTATTTGATCCACAACTTGGGCCTGACTAATATTTGCACCTGAGCCTATCGCCTGACCACTGTGCACAACGTGAACAATAACCGGTATATTAAAAATAGATTGTGTTCCATTATCTGAATTTCCTTTTGGTCCGCCCACTGCCGGAAGCAAAGTTTTGTACCACGTTTCGAATTGTTGTGGTAAGATACCGGTTCCGCAACCTCTTTTATTAGGATGATCATTTGCAATGCTAGGATTTGTTTGCACTGCTGCGCTTACTTGTGCATTTGATCGCAAACTACAGCACAAAAGTAGTGGCAAAATAAAAAGTGATGAGTAATTAAATTTCATGTATGATAGTTTAGGACATCAAGTTAATTTAACAAAGTCAGATTGTCAATATTTTAGTGTTAAAAAGGCGGATTTTACGCCTAAAAACGCCTTTTTATAGATAAAGAAATCTCTAAACATTTAAATCACAGGTCTTCATGATTTTACGCTAGTTTATTTAAATACCTATATAATTTAAAGTGTAATTTTGCCTTAGTAATTCATCAAAAAATGCGAGTAGGACTTTTCTTTGGATCGTTTGATCCCATTCATGTTGGACATCTTGCTATTGCCAATTATATGGCCGATCACACAGGATTAGATGAAGTATGGCTTGTAGTATCGCCGCATAATCCGTTGAAAGAAAAGAATAGTTTGTTGAACGAGAATGAGCGCTTACACCTGGTGAATATGGCTTTGGATCATCATAAAAAAATAAAAGCGAGTGATATTGAGTTCAAATTACCTAAGCCATCTTATACCATAGATACATTAAGGTATTTAGCCGAAAAATTTCCGCAGAACGAATTTTGTTTGATCATGGGGAGTGATAATTTAGGTAGTTTTGACAAGTGGAAGAATTACGAAGAGATCTTAAAACACTATAAGATATTAGTGTATCCGCGTCCCGATAAAAAAGGATCACAATTTGACGAACATCCTGCTGTTACTTTTGTTGATGCTCCTTTAATGGATATTTCTGCAACATTTATCCGTAGATCCATCAAAGAAAAAAAAGATGTGCGTTCTCTCCTTCATCCTAAGGTTTGGGAGTATATTGATACCAAGAATTTCTACAAAAATTAAAGAGTCTATAAGCCCATTTTTTATTCGTATATTTAACCTTTAAAAATTAAAGAGAACTATATGGGTTGCAGCGGATGCGAAACAGGACGGGGAAACCATAATCAAAATAATAACGGCATACCTGCGGGATGCAATAATAACGGCTCTTGCGGAACAACCGGAGGCTGCAATAAACTCAATGTTTTTGATTGGCTTGGAAATATGCGTATGCCCGAAGGACAAAAGGCCTGCGATATGGTAGAAGTGCGTTTTAAGAATTCGCGCAAGGATTTTTTCAAGAATGTAAATAATCTGTCGCTTGTTATTGGCGATGTAGTAGCTGTTGAAGCAACTCAAGGACATGATATTGGTGTTATCTCTTTAACCGGAGAATTGGTGAGAGTGCAGATGAAAAAACGCAATGCAAATCCTACGGAAGAAGAAACCAAAAAAATATATCGCAAAGCAAAACAAAATGATGTAGATAAATGGCAAGAGGCTCAAAAGCTGGAAGTTTCTACCATGTTCAAAGCACGTACCATTGCTTTACGTTTAGGTTTGCAAATGAAATTAAGCGATGTAGAATATCAAGGCGATAGATCAAAAGCTATTTTTTATTATACGGCCGATGAGCGTGTTGATTTTAGAGAGCTCATTAAATTATTGGCCGAGGAATTCAAAGTGCGTATTGAAATGCGTCAGATAGGCGCGCGCCAAGAAGCATCGCGCTTGGGAGGAATTGGTGCTTGCGGTCGCGAATTATGTTGCAGTACATGGTTAACCGATTTTAGAACTGTTTCTACAAGTGCCGCGCGTTATCAGCAATTATCATTAAATCCCTTAAAACTTGCAGGGCAATGCGGTAAATTAAAATGTTGTTTGAATTACGAATTGGATAGTTATGTGGATGCGTTAAAAGAATTCCCGATCATCGAAAATAAATATTTGCAAACTGTAAAAGGTGATGCATTTCATCAAAAAACAGATATTTTCAAAGGCGTAATGTGGTTCTCGTACAAACAAGAACCGGATGTTTTTATTCCAATGAAAGCCGCGCAAGTAAAAGAAGTGATCGCAAAAAATGAAAAAGGCGAAAAGCCGGATGACCTTGTACCTTTTGTTTTAAATTTAAAACCAAAAACGGCGGTTGTTGAACATACATTTGAAAATGTGGTGGGGCAAGATAGTTTAACGCGTTTTGACAGAAAAGATAATAAGAATAAAAAGCCGCATCATCACCATACTAAAAATAAGCAACACTCTAAGGGAAATCAAAATAATCCTAACAAGGGAACGCCAAATCCGAATCAACAAAAGCCAAAACCGCAGCATAAACATCAGGGACCGCATCCTAAAAAACCAAACAACAATCCTAACAATAACAATGACAAGAAGGGTTAAAATAATTTTTGCGATCGTTGTTCTCTTCTCGGTATTAGTTAGCTCATGCAACAAGAATGTGATCTATACTGAGTATAGAAAATTCAATGAGAACGAATGGTTTGTGAAAGAAAAAGCGGTGTTTGAAGTGGATATTAAAGATAAAACTTCCTTAAATAATATTTCGTTAATGGTAAGGCATGCCGATGGATATCCTTACAGTAATATCTTTTTATTCTTAGAAACAACGTATCCGGATGGTAAGATGGAAAAAGATACCTTGGAAGTTATTTTAGCAAATACCAAGGGTGAATGGATGGGCAGTGGTGCCGGTGATATTTATGATCTTAAAGTTCCCATTAAAAGAAATGTAAAATTTCCGCTAACAGGTAAATATAAATTCGCGTTCCAACAGGCTATGCGCACCGATCCACTTCCGCTTGTGATGGATTTTGGTTTTGAGATAGAGAAGTCTAATTAATAGCGTCTAGTAGAGTTCCCATTTAAATTTGATCAAGCGAAATCCTAGGATACTAAATTTTTTTGCCGCAGATCTCACAAATTATCACAGATTTGAAACGCAGATTTATTAATGCTCTCCTTAAATAATCTGTGAAAAAAATCTGCGTGAATCCGCGGAATCTGTGGCATAAAAACGGCTTTCACTTAGTTTTTGCAGAATTCCTTTTTAAATTTAATTCAGTACTCAGTTCATTCATCCATTTTTTACCCCATTTGGTTTTGAACTCTCCGGGTTTTTCTGTTTCAAAAAGTTTAGTTGCTTCTTGCAAAAGGTCTAAAGCTTTTTTGCGTTTTGCTTTGTTTGAGAAATAAAAACATCTATAAAAATAAGCGTTCACTATCCGGATCCTTGGGTTAAGCGCATTTATTTTTTTAAAGCTTTCTAATTGGGTCTCTAATAGATCAATTGCTTTTGGATCAGTTTTTGCCAAGCGAAATTCGTTGATCTTATGATAGAACATAAGGATCTTGCATTCTGGATCTGCAGGCCTCATGGTATCTACTTTTTTCAAATTTGTTGCCGCTATCACTAGTGCTATCTTTGCCCCTACGGTGTCTTTTTTTATAAGGGAGATATCGGTTATTCTTACATAACATAATGCGCTATGAAAGGCGACATCCCAATTATTTGAAACGCCTCTCGACACACGTTCCATGGCCTTTGCGCTAAGATCCAACGTAGGCCTATCGTTTGATGTGTCGGCATTGGCAATATTCATTTCCATGATCTTTTCATAGAAGGTTTGTGCACTTAAAAAAGAGCTTGATATCCAAATAAAAAACAATAAAAGAGTTCGCATAATGTTAAAAATATAAGTTTAGATGCGTTTTTTAAGTGTGCATTGTATCAAAGGTATAAAAAAGCGACAAATACCACTTTTCCCCTATATTTCCGGTTAATTTTTGGTTATATTTGTTTTAATATATTGTTAAATTATAACGCTAATTCCAAATGAAAAACTTTACAGTGAAAAAAATGATCATATTGTTCTTATTTGTTATTTGCTTCAGCACAGGCAAAGCACAAACCATATTGATCAACGAATATTCTTGCGCCAATTTAAGTGTCACCATAGATAACTACGGGAAGTATGAAGATTGGATCGAACTCTATAATACAACCGGAAGTACCATTGACATTAGCGGTTATTTTTTATCCGATGATGTTGCTAACCTTGCAAAGTTTGCTATCCCTGCAGGAACTACCATTGGTCCTAATGCTGTGTTGAGGGTTTACGCAAGCGGAAGAGGCGTTTCTGCTCCCGGAAATATTCACACCAATTTTAAATTAACCCAAACAAAAAATACTCCCGAACCTATCATTTTATCAAATGCGAGCAGTGTTGTGCTTGATAGTATCAGAGTTAAAAAAACCAAACTTGCACATTCAAGGGGAAGAATAACAAATGGCGCGCCGAGTTGGAGCGTATTTACAACGCCTACTCCAAATGCTAATAATGCAGGTTCTGCTTACAGCGGATATTCAAATCGTCCTTCTATGAGCTTCAGTGCAGGATTGTATCCAAGCGCTATTTCAGTTTCACTTATTAATAATGAGCCATCATCAACCAGTTTGTATTATACCACTGATGGAACTGAACCAACAACTTCATCTAGTTTATACACCGGTGCAATTGCCGTTTCAACCACACAAATAATTAAAGCTATATCAACAAGCACCAATCCTTCTATCTTATCTAGCTTTGTTGAATTCAATACGTATCTTATTAACGAGATCCACACAGTTCCTATCATTTCCATTTCGGGCACAAGTTTAACTACACTTGCGAACGGCCTTCAAAGTTTAAAACCGGAAGGATCCATTGAGTATTTTACAAAGAACGGATTAAGAACATCAACTTCGTACGGTGGATTCAATAGCCATGGACAAGATTCGTGGGCTAATAGTCATAGGAGTCTTGATTTTGTTGCGCGCGACGAAATGGGTTATTCAGCCGAATTAAAAGAAAAAGTTTTCGTACAAACTTCACGCGATAAATTTCAACATTTGATCTTACGCGCGGCTGGCGACGATAATTATCCTGCTGATTTTAATGTTGACAACGCAGGCAGCGCTCACATGCGTGATGCTTATTTTCAAACGCTTTGTAAATCGGGCGGATTGAAATTAGATATTCGCACGGCATCAAAATGTGTTGTGTATTTGAATGGCATGTATTGGGGCGTTTATGATCTGCGCGAGATCCCAGATGATCATGATTACACAAATTATAATTACAACCAAGGAAAATATGATCTTCAATATATTCTTACTTGGGGAAATACGTGGTCAGAATACGGCGGAAATCAATCTATTACCGATTGGAATGCTCTAAAGAGTTTCATAATTGGTAACAGTATGGCGGTTCAGTCTAATTTTGATCTTGCCGCAGCACAATTGGATGTTGAAAGTTTAGCCGATTATGTTATCTGTAATGCCTTAGGAGTTACAACCGATTGGTTAAATTATAATACAGGTTGGTGGAGAGGAATGAATGCGGCAGGTACACATAAAAAATGGGGATATATTCTTTGGGATAATGATGCAATATTTAATTTTTATGTGAATTATACCGACGTTGCCAGCACAAACTTTAATGCACCAATTTGTCAAGTAGATAATCTTTGGTCGCATAATGGTCCTTGGGGTCCTTCCGATCCGCAACAACATACGCGTGTATTAAAACAACTTAGAACTAATCCAGGATTTGAACAATGGTATCTTTCGCGTGTTGCCGACCTAATGAATACAACATTCAGTTGCCCTAAAATGTTAGCACACTTGGATAGCATGAAAGCAATTATCGATCCTGAAATGACACGTCAATGTCAACGCTGGGGAGGAACTTATGCAGGATGGTTAGCAAACTTTAATACCTTGCGCACGTTCATTTCGAATCGTTGTGGACCACTTGCACCTTGCGGAATGCAAAGCTGTTATAATTTAACCGGACCATATCCTGTAACTTTTTCGGTGGATCCAATTGGTGCAGGTAATGTTACTGTAAATTCACTTACAGTAAATGCTTTGCCTTGGCCGGCCAATTATTTTGGTAATGTCGATATCAAGTTAGCCAGCACTTCTTTTTCTGCATCTAACCAATTTGTAACTTGGATAGCTGCTAGTACGAACACATTCATAAGCGCGCCTTCGGTGAACGTAAATACCATAAGACTTACATCAAGCGAGACCATCACTGCTAAATACGTTGTTGGTGTTGGCGTTAAAGAACTCACCGATCCTACGATGGAAGCTAGTTTATTTCCAAATCCAACTTCTGATGCATTCTCACTTACATTTAATGTTTTAGAAAGCTCCGCTGTTTCGATCAAAATAGTGAACATATCAGGACAACAAGTTGGTGAATTAGTTCCTAACACACCTTCGTTCGACAAAGGCTCCTATAAAATTGATGTGAACTCTTCCATTACGTCAACAATGGCCAACGGTGTTTATTTTGTTCAGCTTAATGTAGGCGATCATAATAAAGTATTTAAGTTAGTTATTCAAAAATAGTTTAGGTATATGTTCAAAAAACTTTTTGTTTGTGTTACGATCGCATTTGCATTACTAACCTTTCATTCCTGCAAGAAAGTTCCCGGTGAAGGGGGATTTGCCTCAATAGAAGGGAAATTGTACGTTAAGAATTACGATGCTACATTCACTATCATCACCTCCGAATATTATTTGCCGGGCGAGAATGTATATATTATTTACGGAGATGATACAGAAATTGGTAATACCATTAAAACATCGTACGACGGCTCATTCAAATTCAATTATTTGAGAAAAGGAAAATACAAGGTATATGCCATTGGGAAAGATCCCTCCAAACCATCGCTTTCGGTTCCTAAAGAAACACTTTTAGAAGTGACCATTACCAAAAAGAAAGAAAAAGTTGATCTTGGAACTCTTACCATCACTAAATAGATCATGCTAAGTAAGACTATAATTTGTTGTTTTTTTGTAATGTTTTTTTGGTGGGGTGGTTCTGCACAAAACACAAAGGACGCAGGTTCATGGATCACGTTCTCGCTTCAAAAGACCATCACCAAAAAAATAAATTTGGCTATTGATCAAGAGCTGCGATTGAAAGAAAATTTTCAGAGAGTGAATTTATTTTATACGAACATAGGAATTGATTATAAGATCAGTAAAAATATTAAAATTAGTCCGAGTTATCGTTCCATCCAAAAAAAACGTTTCGAGCCCGGTTTTAGTTATAGGCACCGTTTTATGTTAGATGTAACACTAAAGAAAAAAATTTCAAGCATTACCTTGAGCGAAAGGGTAAGATACCAGGCGGAAGTGCAGGATTATTTTTCAAGTAGAAAAGGATATATCCCGGAACATTATCTCCGTTTTAAAACAGACCTTAAATGCAATGCCCTTGACAAAATAACTCCATATATTTCCTGTGAACTACGTTATCAGCTTACAGCTCCCAGAGGTGACGATCCGTTTTATAATTACGGGTTTCATAGAGTGCGTAATGTAGCAGGGATAGAATACAAAATAAATGACAACAACTCATTAAACCTTTACTACCTTATTCAGTCAGAGTTTGATATCTCGAACAAAGAGAGCATCTATATTGTTGGCCTTGGATATAACCTAAGCATTTAAGTTGAACCTAATGATGAATAAATTAAAAATGAAACTAGGATCTTTTTGTATACTGTTTGTTTTTTGCGGCAAGATCTCTGCTCAATGGGTATCAAACCCTGCGATAAATACCACAGTGGCAATTGTGGCTAAATCACAAAATAACATTCACACCATAAGTGATGCCAATGGTGGCGCCATTATTTCATGGGATGATAACAGAAATTCATCCACAAGCTCTACTGATATTTTTGCGCAGCGTTTGAATGCAAGCGGGATCGCAAAATGGACCATGAATGGAATTTCAATTTGTAATGATGCTGCCACCCAACAAGCCTCAGCAATTGCCGACGTTGGTATGGGAAATGCTATTATTACTTGGGAAGATCACCGCTTAGGGAATTATGATATTTACGCGCAAAAAATAGATTCTTCGGGAAATATTCAGTGGGCGGCGAACGGTTTAGCTATTTGTTCAAAGGCATTACATCAAAAAAATCCGAAGATAGTTGGCGATAATGCCGGAGGTGCAATTATTGTTTGGGAAGATTCCTTGAATAATTTTTGGGATATCTATGCGCAACGCGTGAGTTCTACAGGTGCAATATTATGGGCAGTGAGCGGCGTTAGTATTTGCGCAGCATCCAATACGCAGTTAAATCCAAAGATAGAAAGCGACGGATTAGGTGGCGCAATCATAACTTGGCAAGATAAACGAAATAATATTGATTACGATGTATATGCTCAGCGAATTGATAATAATGGAAATGTGCAGTGGACAACCGACGGCGTGATCATTTGCAACGCGATAAATACACAAAGTAATCCGCGCATAGAACCGGATGGTGCTAATGGTGCTATAATTGGATGGACCGATAAACGAAATGCTGTAGATAATAATATTTATGGGCAGCGAATCAATTCTTCGGGCGTAGTGCAGTGGACAAGCAACGGTCTTCTTGTTTGCGGAGCTGCTAATCATCAAAGTGCATTGGATATTAAATACACAGGAAGTAATGGTACCATTTTTACTTGGAAAGATGCGCGAACTGCTACAACTTCTGTTTATGCGCAATTAGTTTCGTTAAGTGGAACTGTTCAACTTGCCACCGATGGCATAATGATCTCGAATGGTTTAAGATCCAATAACCCCAATGCAGTAAGTGATAAACAAAACGGAAGCATCCTTGTTTGGCAAGATTCTTCGGCCACAGGTTGGGATATAAAAACACAACGTTTAGATCCAACAGGGAATGTTCTTTGGGCAAGCGGTGGTGTTACTGTATCCAACGCAGGCAATGATCAAATAAATGCTACACAAATAAGTGATAATAACGGAGGCGCCATTTACTTTTGGGAAGATTATAGGAATGCGGCCGATTATAATATCTATGCGCACCATTTATATAGTAGCGGTAATCCTGACATTGGCCTTGATGAATTACGAAATGAAAATTCTACCAACGTACTTTGCTTTCCAAACCCGATAAACAATTCCTCCGTTATTAAATTGATCGGAAATTCAAAAGGGAAAGATTGGCAATTGCAGATCTTTGATGCACAGGGACGATCGATCCTCACAAGAACACTTGCAACAAATGAGGTGTTTTCGTTGGAAGATGCCAACATTACATCCGGAATTTATTTTTATCTTGTAAAAGTAGATGGAACATCCTTACCTTTGAAGGGCCGTTTTATTTCAACACAAACAGAGCATGACTAATATGAAAAGAATAACTATACTCATTTTTGCACTGATTATCTCATGCAGCGTTTGTAATGCTCAGAAGAAAAAGGATATTAAAAAAGCGGGTATAAGAACTATAACCACTACCGAAACACAAGGAACAAAATCGTTCAATGATTCTAAAGAAACGTACGACGCAAATGGGTATATTACCGAAGAGGTTAATTATGATAAAGAAGGTAATTTAAAAAGCACTAAGAAATATAAGTATAATAAAGGCGGCGATCCCATTGAAGAAATGGAGTACGATGAGAAAAATGCGTTGAAAGAGGTAAAGTTAACCAAGTACAATTCATTAGGCGAAAAAACAGAAGAGCAATATTTGGACAAAGATAAAAAGCAGTTCAAAAAATATGTTTATACGTATGATGCGAAAGGATTTAAAACAGATCGCAAACATTATGATGCCAATAACACATTGATCTCAACCAAAAAATATACTTACGGTTATAAATAAAATGTCGGCGGTTTACAACATATTGGATACATTTGATACCATTACCTTGGGGGAAATGGATAAGGTGAAACTAATGGATCGTATGGATTCAAAATATATGTTCACTATGCAAATGCTTCCGCAACTACTCGATAATTGCAAAGCCCATTATTTTGTGACCGATATTGGCGGTAAAAAATATTCGAGTTACGAAACACTTTATTTTGATACCAACGATTATAAGCTATATACGCAACATCATTCGGGAAAACTTAATCGTTATAAAATAAGAAAGCGTACGTATGTAGAAAGCGCTTTAACTTTTCTGGAAGTTAAATTCAAAGACAATAAAGGGAGAACGACCAAAGACCGCATAAAACTTAAGACCAATGAACTCGATGCTAAAGCTATTGCCTTCATTGAAAAAGAAACGCCTTTAAAAGCGCAAGACCTAAAACCAAGTGTACAAATAAATTATACGCGAATTACCCTGGTAAATAAGGCACTTAACGAGCGTATCACTATTGATCTGAACTTGACCATTAGTAAGGACACGTATTCACGATCATTCAATAATGTGGTGATAGCAGAGATAAAACAAAACAAACAGAGTTATTCAGAATTCACTCATCTTATGAGAGAGAATCGTATTAAGGAAGGTGCCATGAGTAAATATTGTTTTGGCATAAGCAATCTTGTGGGTGAAGTTAAAAAGAATAATTTTAAAGAGAAGAATTTACGAGTATTAAAACTAAATAACGTTTAATGGAAACAGAAGCAATTACCGACGGCCTCGACGCCTTAATGAAGATCTCAGGAAAATTTGGAGCCCGATTGATTATTGATATGATCTTTGTGATCCTACTTTTAAAATTCATTTATATCAAACGCTATAAAAGCAAGGATTATGTATTTACCTTCTTTGTATTCAACATTGTTATCTTTTCGGTAGCATTCTTATTGAATAAAGTGGAGCTTTCGTTGGGAGCAGCTTTTGGTTTGTTCGCCGTATTTGGAATGTTGCGTTATAAAACAGAAGAGATCAGCATCAAAGATATGACCTATCTCTTTTTGAACATTGCTATTGGTCTTATTTGTGCCGTTACAAAGATCAAGGGCGATGATATGTTCGAATATTTATTCTTGATAGGATTAAATTTACTCATCTTCATCATTATTTATCTTTTAGAAAGCAATGTATTCATGAAACGCGAATCGATGAAGTTGGTGAATTATGAGAAGATCGAGAATATTAAAGCTAATGATCATACACAGTTATTGGCTGATCTTAGAGAGCGAACAGGGATCAACATTCACAGGGTAGTAATTCAAAAAGTGGATTTCCTTAAAGATTCAGCGCAAATAAAGATCTATTACTACGAATAATTCTTTAACCACGAAAGGCACGAAAAATTTTTCACGAAGGGCACGAAAGATGTATTGTGCATTTCGTGTAAGCTTTTTGTGTGTTTCGTGGTTAAAAAAGCGAGTAACTGCGTCAAAACTTATCTTCCATCTCAACACAAACCTTTTCTACATTTCCATTCATTGGAGGCATGAGCTTGGTGAGTTTAACCTTTAACGAAACAATTGTTTTAAACTCAGCAGCTATCTCATCAAAGATGCGTTTACATACATGCTCAATTAATTTTGAACGCACTGCCATTTGTTTTTTAGAGATCTCGTAAATAGCGCAGTAATCTATAGTCTCTTTAAGTTCGTCTGAAATAGCAGCTTTGCTAAAGTCAGTGGTCATATATACATCCACAACATAATTAGCCCCTATCTTTGCTTCTTCTTCTAAGCAACCATGAAAGGCATACAGTTTAATTCCTTCTATATTTATTTTGTGGATCATTAGCCTGCAAATATACTCAAAATAAAAAGGCGTCACTACTTATCGTGACGCCTTTTCTTTTGAATGTTTTGTTATTGTTGACGGATCACAGTTACATGTCCCACAAAGTATTTTTTATACCCTTGAAGATCGGTGATCAAGATCTTGTAAATATAAACACCTTCTTCAACTACCTTATCCTTTACACGACCATTCCAGCCCTTGTGTAAATTGTCTGAACTAAATAATAATTCACCCCAACGATCAAAGATCTCTAATTTGTATTTATCCTCTGCTTTGATACCATAACCTTGAGGGTAGAAAGATTCGTTAAGATTATTATCATCCGGCGTGAACGCATTTGGAATATAGATGCCAACGTCGTTCAATACTTCAATGTTCTTCTTTAATGTATCCTTACAACCATACATGTTGGTGGCAACTAACCATGCCGGATAAACCCCAAGGTAATTATAGGTATGCGTTGGATTTACTGCCGTAGATGAATTATTCTTTGACGTATAATCACTGAATTCCCAATAGTACGATGTTGCCGCTATGGAAAGATTAGTGAATGTTACAACAGGATCCAATAATGTAACAGTTTGTGGTATCGCATCAAAGTTGGCAATTGGCAATGGCCATACCTCAACATAATTTAAATAAGTGGTGTCGATCTTACAGCCATATTGATTTGTGATCTGTAATGATACGTCATAATTTCCATCTGTACCATACGTAATACTTTGGTAAGAATTATTTCCATTCGCTTCAGGACCATTTCCAAAATTCCAAATATAAGTATCGCTCTTAGAAGAATCAGATAAAGCTTGGAATTGTACTGTCCAAGGCATACAACCTTTACGCGGTGTTGACGAGAACGAACCAACAGGTAAAGGATTTACTCTAACGGTGAACTCTGCTGTTCCTCCCGGAATTGTACAACCATCGCTTATGGTAACTGTGTACATATTTGGTGTATTAAGCGAATAGGACGCAGTTACTAAAATACTTGGTGTAGATTGATTACCCGGTTGCCAGTTGAATGTGTAAGGACCACCATTACCCGGACTTGTTATAACCGGAGTTAGTACAACATTATCTTTAGCACATTTTGTTACCGAGAATCCAGTGCCGGTTAATTGAGGTTTAACATGCACAATAACATCAATAGGACCATTTAAACATCCATTTGCATCTGTAACCATTACTGTGTATGTTGAAGAAATATTCGGCGTAACTGTATGTGGTCCGCCCAACGTTGAAGTGATCACACTACCCGGAGTTGTCCAATTATAGGTATAAGGTAAGGTACCTCCGCCAGCTGCTGCAAAAATTTGAATGAAACGTCCGTAACAAATAGTATCCGGTCCGCCACCTGTTAAGATCAATTTATTTGGTTGAGTAACATTTATTACACCGATCGCTTTACAACCATACATATCGGTAACTGTTCCTGTATAAACCGAAGCAACAATTCCTGTTATTGTTCCTGTTGTTGCTGCAATAGGAGCCCAATTATAAGTGAATGGCGAATTTCCTGTTGGTGTCATCCATGCACTTCCGTTTGGTTGACCAAAACATAAAGGAGAAACAAAACCTAACGTTACTGTTGGTAATGCAGGCGCAGGTACATCCACTGTTTTTGTAATGATACAACCATTATTATCGGTTGTAGTAAGCATCCACACACCGCCATTTAAATTGATAGCAATATTTGTGTTTTGTGGTGTTGGCGTATTCCAATTATAACCATATGGCGAAGTTCCGCCAGTAACAATTACGGTTGCCGAGCCATTAGCATTTCCGCAAGTTGCAGGAAGCGTTGCCGAACTTACAATAACAAGTGCACTTGGTTGGTTAAGTGTATAAACAGAACTTGTAGCACATCCTTTTACATCGGTAACAGAAAGTGTATACTGACCCGCAACTAAATTTGTTACCACTTGATTTGCCGGTGGCGTTACAGTTGTTGCTGAAGCCCAATTAATAGTATAGAATGGTGTTCCGCCTGTGATATTTGTATTGATCAATCCGTTGTTACCACCATTACATAAAATTTGTATCACTGTATTTGTGGTAATAATAAGTGGCTGCGGTTGCGTTAATGTAACTGAGCTGCTTGTAACACATCCTTTAGCATCGGTAATAACGCAAGTAAATGTTCCTGCACCAACGTTGGTTAGTAATGAATTTGTTTGCGCAGATGGGGTCCAACTATACGTATAACCAGGAGTTCCTCCATTCACAAGTGCAGGTGCTTGCCCGTTAAATGATAAGAAACAACTCGAATGCGTTGGTGTACCAATAGCACTTACCAATTGCGGCGGTTGATTAATGAGAACATTCGCACTTGCGATACAACCTGCACCGTCAAATACTGTGATGCTATGTAAACCTGCAGGTAAATTTACTACCGCAGAAGTTGTTTGTGCTGCAAAACTCCACAAATAAGTCATTGGTGGAACTAATACCGAAGAGATAACTGTTGCGGCACCAGTTGCATTTCCAAAACAATCAACATGGGTTGAGAATGTATTGGCGATGGTTGGTCCTGCAATATTAGGAATGTTTGCAATGGTTGTTGTTGAACATCCATTCGCATCAGTAACCATAATTGTATAAGGACCTGCTGTAACACTTGTTAATCCCGGATTTGTGTAAGTTGGACTTCCACTCCATAAATATGTATAACCCCCTGCTCCGCCCGATGCAGCTACCGAAGCACTTCCGTTTGCTTGACCGCAATTTGTTGAAACGATCCCTAAAATAGTTGCGTTCAATTGTGTAGGTTGAGTAATAGTTATGGTTTGTGTTTGCTGACAACCATTACCATCAGTAATAATAACTGTATGTGTTCCCGGACCAAGATTACTTGCCACCGGTGTTACATTTAAACTTGGTAACCATAAGAATGTTGGAATACCCGATCCACCTGAATAAGCAACATTACCTATTCCGTTATTCGCATTAAAACATGTTACGTTACTTGAAGTTAATGTGGCAGTTAATCCAGGAGGTTGCGTGATATTTACAAATCCTGTTGCTGTACAACTTTTTGTATCGGTAACAGTAAATGTATACAAGCCGGCAATTAAATTACTTGCGGTAGGATTTGTTTGAGCATTGCTCCAGTTATATAAATATCCCGGAGTTCCGCCACTTGCATTAATAGTTGCAAAACCATTACTACCTCCCGAACAACTTACACTTCCTACAGCACTAATTGTTCCAACCAATAAAGGTGGTTGAGAGATACTGAATGTTACTATTGCAATACAATTATTTGCATCGGTTGCTGTCATTGTATAATTAACCGGACAAAGATTACTTACACTTTGTGTTGCTAAAGGTCCTGCACCTCCAACATAAAAATAAGAAACAGGGCCAACGTTATTTGTTGTAGTTGCAAATGCCATACCATTACATGCATTGAAACATGTAACATTTGTTTTAGAAACACTCGCTAATAATTGTGGAGGATTATTTAATTGAACAGAACCATTGATGATACAACCTTTGCTGTCCATTACCGTTACTAAATAAACACCCGCTCCCATATTACCGGGTGAGGCAGTACCTTGGCCTGATCCCGGATTTGGTGTCCATGTATAATTATATGCAGGAGTTCCACCTAATACACCTGCATTAGCATTACCGTTGGTAGCGCCAAAACATAAAGGATTATTTCCTGAAACATTTATAGTTAATGATGTTGGTTGAGTAATAAGAACACTTGCTGTTGCAACGCAACCAACATTATCGGTTACACTTACTGTATAAACTCCGGCCGACATATTTGTTGATAATGGAGTGATCTGCGCATTGCTCCACATATAGGTATATGGTAAAGATCCACCACTTGCAGAAGCTGAAGCCGCTGCATTATTGCCACCAAAACAACTCACGTTAGTTTGACTTATAATAGAAATGCTTGGTCCTGATGAATTAGGAACTGTTGCTGCTCCAGGGTAAATACAACCATTCGCATCTTGAACAGCTACTGTGTATGTACCCGCAGGAATATTATTTAATAAAGGACCTGTAGTACTTGTACTCCATGTATATGTATAAGGACCATTTCCGCCGCTTGCACTTACACTTGCACTACCATTGCTTTGATTACAATTTGCAGTAGTTGTACTGCTTAATACTGTTACCGAAGTAGGTTGAGTAACGTTTACTGTTTTGGTTAGATTACATCCTTTTGTATCTGTAACAGTAACCGAATAAACACCAACTGATAAACCTGCTGCTGTTGAAAGTGTTGATCCGCCGGGTGTCCACAAATATGTGAAGCCCGGATTACCACCGGTAATATTTGAAACCGTTGCACTTCCACTTGAACCATTATAACATAATACACTTGAACTGTTAACTGCAAAATTTAATACTGCAGGTTGAGTGATTGTAATGTTGGTATTTGATTTACATCCATTAAAATCGGTTAAATAAACTGTGTAATTTCCAGGAGCAAGATTGGTAGCCATTGGACCTAATTGTGTATTACTCCAACTATATGTAATTGGCGCAGTGAACGGACCTATGCTACTTGCAATTGCAATTCCATTACTAAAACCAAAACATGTAACCGGACTAAAGCTTGCAATTACTGCTGTTCCACCAGGAGTTGCACCAACCGAAATTTGCCCTGTTGCTAAACAATTGTTTTGATCCTTAACTGTAATTGTATAATTTCCTGTAGGAACTCCATTTGACACAGGATTATTTCCACCCATTGGCGACCAAGTGTATGTATATCCTCCTGCACCACCCGCTGCTGTTACACTTGCAACACCATTAAAGCCTGCACAAATTGCATTGGTACTTGAAAGCGTTAATGTTACAGGCAAAGGGTTAATAACCGCAACGGTTTTTGTAAGCGTACATCCTTTGCTATCAATAACTGTAATGTTATAAGCAGCAGCCGTAATATTTGTTGTAAATACATTTGATGCCTGATTTGGTCCGGCATTTAAATTGTATAAATATGGTCCGGTTCCACCACCTGCCAATGCAGTAATGGTTCCATTATTTCCACCAAAACAACTTGGTGAAACTGAACTTAAGGTTAACGTTAATTGGGCAGGTTGACTAATATTTAATGTAACTGTAGTTACACAACCCATAGCATCCATTACATTCACCGTATAATTTTGCGCAGTTAAATTTGTAAAGAATCCAAATCCACTTGTGATATTTCCGGGAGTTAATGTGTAATTATAATTTGGTGTTCCGCCAAACGTATTCAAAGTGAAACTTCCGTTTGCACCGCCAAAACAACTCACGTTACTAACACTTGCTACTGCCGAACTTGGACTTCCAGTATTTCCAATAACAAAGTTTACAGTAAATGTGCAACCATTCGCATCCATAATGACCACACTTTTTGGTCCTGCCAATTGATTGATCACAAAACTATTTGTATTAAATGCCGTGTTGTTCCAAGAATATTGATAAGGACCAACACCGCCCGTGATAGAAGATACAGTTGCAGATCCATTAGAGTTACCGCAAGCTGCCGGAGTTATAGTTAAGTTCGCCGCAGATGGTCCAACCACTGTTGTTACTGTAGCAACAATACTAAATGTACAACCTACTGCATCTTTTACAGTGATGGTATGATTACCCGCAGCAAGACTTCCTGTAACAGATCCCGTTGGTACGCTGTTCAAACTAAATGTAAATGGACCAACTCCACCGGTTACACCCGTGATACCAATGATACCTGTGTTTGCAGCACATGCCGTTGGCGCCATAGTGAAAGTAATATTACTTGGAGGAATTGTATTTACAATAGAAACTGTTTTAGTGAATGTACATCCATTCACATCAATTACGCCAATAGTATAAGTACCTGCTGCTAAATTTGAAAAGTTTGTTGCAGTACTATAAGGACCGTTATTAATGTTGAATGAATACGTTGGTGTTCCACCTGTAACTGCGCCGGCAACAATGATCCCGGTATTGTTTGCACAACTTGCATTTGTGAATGTTGTAGCAAGTGCGGTAATTCCGGGTGTGTTACCAACCGTTGTTGTTACTGTGAATGTACATCCAAAATTATTTGTGAGCACAACCGTATAATTACCGGGAGCCAATGGCGTTAAGGTTTGTGTAACAATTGGATTTCCGTTGAGCGTCATCGCTGTGATGAATTGCCCGGGAGGCGAAGTATTCGCAATTACTATCTTACCATTATTCTGTCCGCAAAATGCATTTGTAACTGTAAGCACAGCAGCAGGTGATGCATTAACAACGACGACAGCTGTTGTACTCGTTATACAACCATTATCATTTACAGTATGTGTTACGGTGTATGTGCCGGGCAATGTAAAACTTCCTACATAGTTTGCAACGTTACCCGTTGCAGGAGCACCTGCTACAGGGTTGAATGCATACGTATGTATTCCACCCGGACTAGCCGCATTAAAATTAAATGAATTACCATTGATACATTGCGTTGCATTAGGAATTGCAAATGCAGGCGATAAACCAAAAATAGTTATTTGCGTTGTGACGACATTTGTACACGAACCAATAGCAACGGTATGCGAAACTGTGTACACTCCGGGATTACCAAATGTAATGAGGGGATTAGTGGACGAACTTATGGCTAACGTTGTATTCGCTGCCGGCGTTACGGCCCACGTATGGCTAACACCTGCGGTTCCTGTGTGATTAAATTGAATTGGTGTGTTGATGCAACCGTTAGAGTTTAGTGGAGTAAATGCAGCTGAAACAGCAGGCACAACTTGAACTTGAATAGTTTGTTGTAAGGTATTACATGGTGTTGAAACAACCGCTGTGTAATTTGTTGTTACAACAGGGGAAACTACAATAGCTGAAGTTGTTTGATTAGTTGGAAGCCATGTATAAGTTGTTTGACCGCAACCACCGGCAACATTGGTAATACTTAATGTAGAACTTCCCGGCGAACAAAAGATCAATGGGTTTCCGTTTATATTAAAACTTAATGGAACAAAAATTCCGGGAACTGTAAATGCAAGTGGTGCCGTCCAAGGACCAACACTATTTGTACCACTCACCCATTCGCGTGCTGCAACAAAATATGTTTGACCGGGACATAAACCTGCGTAACAAATTACCACAGGCCAGTATGGTTCTTGAATACACTGATCGGGCCAACCCGGAGCAACATATGCAGGAACATTTAAAAGAGAATTGAACCAAGGAAATTGATTGAATGTAACACCGGGACCAGCCCAGTTCAACAACTGTGTTTGCATTGTTGCAGGGGGAGTTCCGGTTAATTGATTTGCTGTACACCTTATCTCGGCTTGCAACCAATAAGGTCCTCCGCCACAAGTGGCAGCATTTGAACTTGCAGTGATAGTAACGCAAGTTGGTCCAACTGTAATAACAGGGTTAACCAAGGCCATTCCATGACTCGCATATAATTTGCTAAAGAGCGCCGCCATAAAAAGTATGGCGATCAAAATTCCTGCTCTTGGTTTTAAAAACATAACCTGAAAAATTTTTTTTAAATATAGCCTTTTGCGAGTGATAAGACCGCGCGCTTTGCTAAGTAATAATGCCCTTTCACTCAAAAGGTTTTACCTTTTTTAAAGAGGGCCAAAAACGATCCAACGAAAAGATGGACCTAAGAAAAATGACGAAAAACTCATTTTTTGCTCAAAAATAACGAAAAATGATGCTTTTTTAACAAATTATTGATCAAAATCGATCAAAAACAGCTTAAAAACAAAGACCCTATTTTTTGAATTATCGAGTCCGGAAACGAAATAGACCTGATCTTTGCCCAAATCGCTAAATCGAACTTTACCGTCGAGTACTTGTAATTCTTGCGTTTGCCTACCAAGAATATCGGTAATGATAACACTGTGAATTTGCTCGCAGGGAATATATAATTCGCAAGAATTTTGTCCATTATTTTTAAGTAGTGGCTCGCATTTTTGAGTGAGGTAATTTTTTACTCCGATATTTATATTAATGCTCGAGGTAATTGCCGTAAGAAATCCATCATCTTGTCCGCCATTAGTTAATTGATAATTATTTGTGATCACAGGAAAATCTGCGCTTGATGTTGACCCACAAACAACAATTCTGTTCTTAAAAAGCACAAGATCTCCCGGTGCATCTGCCCCACTACCGCCTTTGTACGTTGTCCAAACTAATTGTCCGTTCGCATTTATTTTTGCCACAACAATTTCATTTGCGCCATTGTACACCGTATAATTTGCAGTGCCCAACATTGGAAAATCATTGCTTTGTGAATTGATGAGTGAGTAGATATTATTGTTTGCATCAATTTTACAATGCATATTGATATCAAAAGAAGATCCCCCAAAGATATTACTCCAAACAAGTGTACCCGTTGGCGTTAACTTCAAACAATAATTATCGCTACTTCCTGCAATAAGTGTTTGATGTGAGATCGCCGTTTTATAAAAATTATTACTGTTTGTTTGTCCTGTCAAATAAATATTTTTTTGAGGATCGGTGCACACGCCGTAACAATCATCTGTTCCACTTCCGCCAATGTAAGTTGAGAATAATCTGTTCCCTACAGAATCCAATTTAATGACGTACACATCCATTCCTCCATTAGAACTTGGTTGCATGCATCCCGCACTTGTATTTAAATTATTGCTGAACGAACCTCCAACACCAATTACATTTCCGTCGGCATCGGTTGCAACATCATGAATATCTTCCGCATTACTTCCTCCATAGAACGTTGAAAATTTTAATTGTCCTTGTTTATCGAATCGCGTAACAAAAGCATCAACAGCGCCAACTAAATTTTGTTGGAAGGATAAAGTTGTTGTGTGGATGCTTGGACTTAACGACGTTCCACCAATAATTATATTTCCTTTTGGATCAATAGCAATGGCGTAAGAAAGATCTGTATTTGTTCCACCAAAAAAAGTGACCCATTTTGCTTGCCCGTTCAAATTAAATTTACCAACAAAGCAATCATACTGTCCTGCACTTGCGGGTTGAAAACATCCAACAGTCGTATTAAGATCTGTTCCTTCTGTATATCCTGTAAAAACAATACTACTATCCATTGGAGAATAAGCGATCTTCTCACCCGAATCATACATTAATGTTCCAAAATACGTACACCAAATAAGCGTGCCACATGAATCAAATTTTGCTAAGAATGCTTCGTAATCAGCTTTGTAAACTGATTGAAAAGCGCCCGCAGTTACGGGTAGATCATTACTGGTTGTATTTCCAATGGCATAAATATTTCCTTTATTATCCTTACATATCCCTCTGAATTCATCAATTTGTGATTTTCCAAAGTAGGTAGACAGCTGCGGACAAGGTTGCGCAATTGCTTTTAACAAAAGAAAGGAAAGGAAAAAAATATGAAGGATGCGTTTATACATTGCGCTAATATCAAATATACATAAAATTTATAATGTTGCGCATTCAAGCATCTTTGTTTACCTTTAATAGTAATACAAACTAATTTTATCATGAAAAACATTTCACGTTTCGTTACAAAAAGAACAAATTTTATTTTACTTCTTTTTGTTGGGCTCATCACTTTTATTGTGAGCAGTTCATTTATCACAACTACGGTTGCATGTGGCGGTCCATTTCAAACAGGAAATGCATTGGGTAATGGCTTTGCAATTTTAGGTCCCGGTGGTGCCGGCGCACCCGGCGAAGGTGGAACGTGCGGAAGAGGCGGTTGCCATAATGTAACGGATAATACAGGAGCAGGAAGTGTGACATTAGATATTGGCGGAGGAGCTACACAATATATTCCCGGACAAACATATACCATCACTGTTACTGCAACACATCCAAGCGTAATTGCAATTGCGTTCGAAGTAACTAATCGTCCGCAAAGTGGCGGATCAAATGCGATCGGTACGTTTAGTATTTCTGATGCTACACGAACAAAAAAGACAAATGGAAGTTTTGGCGGAGCGGGAAATAATTATGTGGAGTGTACAGCTTGTGGTGTGGATGTACTTAGTTCGGGATATAATCAGTGGACATTTAATTGGACCGCACCAATAACCGCAACAGGAAATATAACATTTTACCTTGGTGTTGTTGCTGCTAATTTTAATAATCAACCAACGGGTGATTTTACGTATTCAACAACAAAACTATTGACACAAGGAAGTGGTGTTGGATTAAATGAAATAACTAATGCCGGTGAATTTGCGATGTATCCAAATCCTGCGCATGAGAAATTAAATATTACTTATACACTCAAAAAAGAAAGTGATGTAACAATAAAAATTGTTGATATAAGAGGATCACTTGTTGATGTTCTACTAACAGAGAAACAATCGGCAGGAGACTATAAGCAAGATCTGAATTTAAATTCCAAAAAATATCCACAAGGAATTTACTTTGTGCATTTAAGTATTGATGATAAGGTTACCTACCGAAAATTATTTATTCAGTAATTACGGAGGCATTGGTCCTGTATAACTAATACAAGGGATATCACCCGAAACAAAACACGGATGGTGAACACTCCAACCCGGGATCGTAATATTACTTGTTTTTACTTCTAATAGATAATACGGCTTTACCCACCACTCTTTCATGCATGCTGCGTCAACTTGTAACGATTCTGTAGATTTAAAGTCGGCAGCCTTAAGTGGCTTTAATTGTTTTGCTTGAATAATACTATATGTTCCCGGTATGATCTGAAACGAAAATTCTCCTTTGGCATCCGTTGTAAAACTTGTGATCACTTCTGCTTTTGCAGAATTCACTTTTCCTTTTCTCACATAAAAAACTTTTCCTCCATAAGGAATTGCTTTTTGATACTCCGCTTCCATTTCAGGAGTTGGGGCTATACCACCACAATACGAATTCGTTTGCATTAGCTTCCCTGTAACCGTAACGCGCACCGGTTTTACACCTCCTGTTTTTGTTTGCGCATTGAACGAAAATACGAACATTGAAAAAATTACTGCGATGATGATGTTATTGCTTTTCATAAGCTCTTTTAATTGAGATGAAGTAAAGGTATGTATTCTGTATAAAAGAATGTTAATTAAACTCAAGTGCCTGTTCCTCAAATAAAAAAGTCCCGCAATAAAGCGGGACCTCATCTAAATACATTCAGCGGTGAGAGAGAGATTCGAACTCTCGGTACGGTTTCCCGTACGCATGTTTAGCAAACATGTCCTTTCGGCCACTCAGGCATCTCACCAAAATCGAATGGCAAATGTATATAATTTTTATTAAAAAAGGTGATTTTTTGGTGATTTATAGAGCTTTTTACCCCAAATACATCTCTATCAAACCCTCAGGGGCCTTGTAGTTTAGGGTTTTTTTGGCATCATCAATATCTATCACAAGATCTTTATTATAAGGTAAAATAACCTGTTTGCCCTTGTGATCAATATTAAGAACAGGATTTGCTCCTGTATCATCAATGTGGGTGATGGTTCCAACTTCACCGAATTTCTTATCTATTAAAATATATCCGATCAAGGGATGCGTTTCTTCTTCAAAAACAAATTCCTCATTCACCAATACTTTTTTTCCTACAAATGCTTTTGCTTTTTCAACCGAATCAATTTCTTCTAACGAAATATTGAATCCGTTCTTTGTTTCTCTAAACTCAGAAATAAATTGTGGCGAATCGCCGTTTGATGTTTTAATAATGATAGCATTGCAATTCTTAATATCAAAATCGCGCGTGATGTTCAATTGTAATTCTCCCTTTAAGCCATGCGTTTTACTAAAATAACCTATTTCGGTAAAATTCATTTTTTTAATGCGGCTTCAACAAAACTAATAAATAAAGGATGGGGATTTTCTACAGTACTTCTGTATTCGGGATGGAATTGCACGCCAATAAAAAACGGATGATCGGCCAATTCAACAATTTCGATGAGTCCGCCTTCGGGATTAATTCCCGACAATATCAAACCGGCATCAGTAAATTGTTTGATGTATTCGTTATTGAACTCGTAACGGTGACGATGACGCTCTGAAACCCGTTTTGTTTTATAAATAGAAGCTGCTAAAGTTCCGTCCTCTATCTCACATGCATAAGCACCTAAACGCATAGTGCCTCCCATGTGCGAAATGCTTTTTTGATTTTCTAAAAGATCAATTACCGGACTATTAGTTGCAGGATTCATTTCGCGGCTGTGCGCATCTTTTAACCCTAAAACATTTCGTGCAAATTCTATAACCGTGCATTGCATTCCCAAACAAATTCCTAAAAACGGTAATTTATTTTCGCGTGCATATTTAATAGCCGTAATTTTTCCGTCAATACCTCTATTACCAAAACCGGGTGCCACTAAAATTCCTTTTAAGCTGGCAAATTTTTCATCAATATTTTCTTCGGTTAAACTTTCGCTATGGATCCAATCTACAATAACTCTGCAATCATTTACTGCACCGGCATGAATAAATGCTTCGGAAATAGATTTGTATGAATCTTTTAATTCAACATATTTTCCTATCAATCCAATGCGAACTTCTTTTGTTGGATTATGGAATTTCTCAAGAAAGTTTTTCCAATTATCCAACTGTGGTGCTTCGGTAGCATTGATCCCTAATTTTTTAAGCACCATCACATCCAATTTTTCTTTCTCCATTAAAATTGGAACTTCGTAAATGGTGCTTGCATCAATGGCTTCAATAACCGATTCTTGTGCCACGTTGCAGAACAATGCTAATTTTTTGCGAATATCTTTATTTACCGGATGCTCTGTTCTACATACCAAAATATCGGGTTGAACGCCATATTCTAATAATAATTTTACAGAGTGTTGCGTAGGTTTTGTTTTTAATTCGCCTGTTGTACTTAAGTAAGGCAAAAGTGTAAGATGAATAACTGCGCAACTTCCTTCTAATTCCCAACGTAACTGACGAACTGCTTCAATGTATGGTAGTGATTCTATATCACCAACTGTTCCGCCGATTTCGGTGATCACATATTCAAACTGTCCGGTTTTACCTAATTGTTTGATGCGATTTTTTATTTCATCGGTAATGTGTGGAATTACCTGAACGGTTTTTCCTAAAAATTCTCCTTTACGTTCTTTCTCAATTACCGATTGGTAAATGCGACCTGTTGTTACGTTATTTGCCTTCGAGGTTGGAACATTTAAAAAGCGTTCGTAGTGACCAAGATCCAGATCTGTTTCTGCGCCATCATCGGTTACATAACATTCGCCATGTTCGTACGGATTTAATGTTCCCGGATCGACATTAATATACGGATCGAGTTTTTGAATCGTAACGGTAAAACCGCGCGCTTGAAGTAATTTGGCTAAACTTGCGGAGATAATGCCCTTACCAAGTGAAGATGTTACACCACCGGTAACAAAGATATATTTGGTTGGCACTGACATACAGTTTTATAAAAAACTGTTTACGAAAGTACTAAAATAAAAAGTACTAAGGAACTTAAATTTGTGAAAAGACGCCCGGAAACCGTCACAATTTCTAACATTATATTAACCTTAATGCAAAATATGTGGAACATTGGGCGTGGAACCTAGTATAAAAGCAAAAAAGCCCCGTCCTGACATGAAAGGACGGGAGCTCAAAGTGAAGCTTAGTCGTTGTCTTTCTTCACCTTTTTCTTTACTTTGATATCGTGGTTCTCGTTATTGATGTTTACACCCTTTTCATCAATTATTATTTGATTACCATCTTTATCATTTACTTCTATCCCATCCTCATTTATTTTTACATGTTCTTTCTTTAAGATCTTTTCAACTTCTTCAACGTCGCTTTTTTCCAAGCCATCGCAATCCACACATTCCATTTCTTTTTCGTTCATTTTCCAACGGCGACCAAGCATATCCTGATCGTATGTATTAGTAACATTATCTACATCATAAATAACATTCTTCAATGAGCGGTCGAAATACACTACCTTGCCTTTAGGAACTTTTACAATGATCTCGATCTCTTGCACTCTGAATTTTTGATCTCCGTCCAAATAAAATATCTCATCTAAAACAATTCCTGTGCTATCTATTTTATAATTATAATTTATCTCTTTCGCGCGATCATAAGCCAAACGTTTTTCTTTTCCTCTCGCTTTTCTGTTGATGATTATCTCAATATTCTCGCCAGAAGTATTGATCACTCTAAGTTCAGGAAAACCAACGATCACTTTTTTATTATTCATGGTACCAATTGAATAATGATCATGACCTAAATTGAGTTCGTTGTCTTCATCAAAATTTAATTCTTCGATCTTGTGTTGAGCTACTAGTTTATCAAGGGAAATTGCTGAGATCGTAAAAACTTCCGCACTTGACACTATGGTCTTGCTTTCTTTATATTTACTTGTCTCACCAAAATCCGAACCTGTTTTTACACCGGCATAAGTTGCCATCACAAAACCGATCACCCATAATAAACCAGCGCCGATATTTAACCAACGATTAGAATATTTTATTTTGAATAATAATTTTATTCCACCGTAAAGGATCATAAAAGCAGGAACAGCGAACACAATGATGCCTCCGATAAATGCTAACCAATAATGCGAACGGTCGATAAAAATAATATTGATCCAATCGTTGAATTCGGCTGTTCCGCCTGCGATTGAAAAACCAAACACCGTCGACATCAAGCCGAACATGATCATAAAGCCAATGAAAATGAGGAATGCTCCTATCAAACGACCCACCACTCTAAAGATAGCACCAAACACATCTGCAATTCTATCACCAATATGTCGGCTCGAATCAACAACAGAGTTTACGCCATCATGCACGTGTTGACCAAAATTTTTACTGATATTATCAATATTCACGGCTTCGCCACGCATCGCTAATCTATCGGCAGTAGTTTTTGCTTCGGGAATTACGATCCATAAAATAATATAAACCCATAAACTCACACCTCCAAAAAAGATGAGCAAGAAAGTTGCTAAGCGGATCCACACCACATCAATATCAAAATAATGTGCCACGCCTGCGCAAACTCCGCCAATTGCTTTTTCGTCGGGATCACGGAACAAACGTCTTTTAATTGGTCCTGTTTGTGAAGCAGATTCCGTTTGTTTAGATGAGTTGTTAGTGTTATTGGTTGTTTCACCATCCACAAATTCCTCCGGTTTTCCCAAAGCATTTATCACTTCATCCACATCAGCCATCAACACTACTTGTTTAAATGGTGTTACTTTGGCTTGCAGTAATTCTGCAATGCGGGCTTCAATGTCGGCGATAATTTCATTACCACTTTCATTACTTGTAAAATATCCTTTGATGGTACTCAAATACTTACTCAACTTGTCGTAAGCATCTTCTTCGATGTGGAAGATAATACCGCTGATATTTATAGTTACCGTTTTATTCATGACTTCTTTTTATTTAGTGTTTTTTATTTGATTATTGTTTTGTTCACTGCGTGTACCAATTCTTCCCAACTCACATGAAGTTCCTTAAGATATTGTACCCCAATTTCGGTGAGCTTGTAATATTTGCGTGGTGGACCGCCGGTACTTTCTTCCCACCTGTAGGTTAATAAACCTGTGTTCTTTAACCTGGTAAGCAAAGGATAAAGTGTGCCTTCAACTACCACTAACTTTGTTTCTTTAAGCTTTTCGATGATCTCGGTTGGATACGCATCGCCCTGCGATAGAATTGAAAGTATGCATAGTTCAAGAACACCTTTTCGCATTTGCGCTTTTGCATTCTCTGAGTTTACTGACATGATCTCATTTTTTTTTGTGGCTAGGTTCATTTTGTACTTCGCCTGTTTGTTTTTTATTGTTCCTTAAATAAATTGCAATTATTTGGTGATACAAAGATATGTTGTTTTTTTAGTACTATGCAACACATAGTACTTTAATTTAACATATTTTTATCATAACTATCTGATAATCAACAATAATAATTTTCTATCAAAATTAATAAATTCGTATCTTCGCAAAATACTTACCGATCTATGCAGGATACCCAATCCATTTTTGATGTACTTTTTACCTGGCAAGGTGTAATTAATCTGATCACTTTATCTGTTCTTGAGATCATTCTTGGTATAGATAATATCATTTTTATCTCTATTGCCGTGGATAAGCTGCCTCGTCCCTTACAAAAACGCGCCAGATTCATTGGATTAAGCTTAGCACTGATCGTACGTTCGATATTACTTTGCTTAGTTGGATGGATAGCTCACCTACGCGATGCCTTGTTTACTTTGGGAGGTTATGGCATTTCGGGTAAAGCTTTGATCTTATTTGGAGGCGGTGTTTTTTTAATTTACAAGACCTGGGTAGAGATCGTTGAGAAACTTCATCAAAACGAAGGCGGGCATACCAAAAAACATGATGGCAAAGATTCGTTCGGTGCCATCATAACTCAGATCATCATTATCGATTTCATTTTTAGTTTTGATAGTATATTGGCAGCCGTTGGTGTGAGTGGTGAAGTGGTGATCATGATCGGTGGTGTTGTGATATCGATGATCTTAATGATATTGTTTAGCGGGTATGTTGCCGATTTCATAAACAGAAATCAAGGAATTAAAACCATAGCGCTTGCTTTTTTATTAGTGATTGGAGGCGTATTGGTTGGAGAAGCGATCGTTGATGCTTACAATTTCTCGGTTCCCGAAGCTGAACATTTAGAACTGAATAAAAATTACGCTTACATTGCTTTAGCCTTTGCCATGTTCATTGAATTATTGAACATGAGAGAGAAAAGAATAAGACGAAAGAAAGATGGCGATGCTACGCCTTCGAAACATCCGTGATCAATTCATCCTGTTTCATTTTATTTTTGTAATCAACCGCGTTGAAGATATACAGCATTAGGAAAAAAGGGAAACCATTCAGGAAATAATGTCCTTGCCTGAATAAATTCAACAAGATCATGATCAAAAGTGCATTGCTTATTAACCAATGATTTGTTAGAGCATTTTCTGTTCGCTTTACATAGCCTTTGATGATGATCACCAAAAAAACAGTTACGCCAAATAATCCCGTTTCTGATATTAAACGCAATAGCATTGAATTCGCATCGGCCGAATTAAAATTAAATCCTCTCACGGCCCAATCTTTTGCCAGAGAATATTTCTCAAACGCAATTAAATGAGAACCTATACCCGTACCAAACACAAAATTTGTTTGGAAATTTTTGAGCGCGACCGTATAATTATTATACAAGATAAATGAGGAGCCATGCGTTTTACCTAAGATAAATTTACCGGTGGTAAAAAGTTCTATCAAACTATCGTACCTGTCTTTAAAATCCTTTACATTGTTGTACAATAAATAGAACAAGAACATCATCATTGGAACAAGTAATAAGATATATCTTACCAAACCAAAACTCACCGCTAAAAAAACAATGGACAAGAAGATCCCCATTTGACCTAATCCGGAAAAAGATAAGAGATAAATGACCACGATCAAGATACTTTGCTTCCTTGATAAATAATATCCTTCCTTTTGAAAAAGATTATAAAGCGCTACAAAAAAAGCAGCCGATAAAACTCCGCCCAAATGCGATGGTTCGCCAAAAATAGAATTGATCCTTATCCCAAAATTACCTCCTGAAATAACACCCCATTTATTGAATATCCATTTGTAATTATACCCCGGCTTAAATCCAATTTGGTAAGAGATGAATTGTATGGCGCCGATGATCGAAACAATATAAGCTCCTTTTAAATACCATTTGAACAAGCGGTCGACATTCATTTCAAATTCAACGATCACATAATAATAAAAAAAGTACGACAAAGTCATGCCCGTAAATACTTTAAAGAACTGTGAAGCTGTATTATTTCCAAGTACTATATTTAATAAGCCTATCGCTAAAAGCAATGAGAAGCAGTACACTAAATTCTTACTTAATTTATGCCGTGTCATAAATGCCGGCAACAGCACAAGGAAAATAATATACCCGAAGTGGAACTCAAAAGGTTCTTTAGAAAATACATAGGAGTTGATAAAAACAGATAGGTAGATGAACAGAACAACCAACCTGTTTGATCGTTTATCCATTATATCTTCTGCCAATGCTTCCATTTTACCCGGAGTATTTTTAGTAAAAGTAATTAAATTAATCCTTAGTAGTTCATTTTTTAGTAAGTTTGTACGGGTGGCTTAACAGCTAATTCACCCTTGTTAAATTAATAAATGAAACAGGAACCTGTTGTTTTTTTTCCAAGGATCAATGCACTGCGTTTTATGGCTGCACTTGCGGTTATTATTACTCATATTGAATTGATCAAAGGTGCGTTTGGCCACAAAGATATTTGGAAAAACCCTGTTATTTTTAATCTTGGCGGACTCGGGGTTTATTTTTTCTTTGTACTAAGTGGTTTCTTGATCACCTATCTTCTTTTGGTTGAAAAAGAGAATTACACAAAAATAAAAATAAAGGATTTCTACATTCGTCGCTTACTCCGTATTTGGCCACTCTACTATCTCGTTATTAGCATTGGCTTCTTTCTTCTTCCGTATTTTCCTTCCATTCAAATACCATATTTAAAGAATGTAGTTGAGAATAGTTTTTATCAGAACCTGTTATTGTACATGATCATGTTGCCGAATTTGGGATATTCTATTTATTCGGCTTTTCCTCACATTGGACAAGCATGGTCGATAGGTGTGGAAGAACAATTTTATATTATTTGGCCTTGGATAGTTGCGAAGTCGAGATCATTATTAAGAACATTAGTGTTCATTTTTTTCTTTTTAATTGCGATCAAAATTATTGTATTGCTTTTGGGGAATTATTATAGAACAGAAGCCTGGTACATTCATTTGAAAAGTTTTATTGCTATGACAAAATTCGAATCCATGGCCATTGGCGGTATTGGTGCGTATTTTTTACAGCAAAAAAAAGAGGCCATTCCCGGCCTCGTTTATCACTCACTTACATTCAATGTGAGTATACTTTTAATTCCAATACTGATCTATGTCACGCCTAATTTTTTACAAGACGGAATACATATTGTATACTCCCTTATTTTTTTGGTGATAATTTTAAATGTAGCTTCTACTAAAAAACTTTGGCTCAATCTCGAAAATAAAACACTTGATTTTTTAGGCAGGATCTCGTACGGTTTATACATGTACCATTTGATGCTCATTCCAATAGTTGTTGTATTCCTTGGAAAATTTAAAACGGATCTTAGTGATCTTTGGTTCAATGTACTTTTATATCTACTTACACTTGGATCAACCATTCTTATTGCTTCGTTATCATATTTATATTTTGAGAGTTTCTTTATACGACTAAAATCCAAATTCTCGCCGGTACATTCAAAGGTTACTAAAGATTGAATTAACCATTAGTTAATTTATTTACCCGTTCTACTTCCTCTGCTGTAATTCGTTTACCGGGAATATTTATCTCACTCTTTGCGTAAGTTTCAGGAATTGGTTCGTTCGCCAGGATCTTATCGATCCATGGAAGATAATAAGCTGGTGTATTCTTATCCGCTTTTAATTTCTCGAAATAAGCTTTATCAGTAAAGCCCATCTTTTGCATAAAGTAAAATACAGTTTGAATGGAATAATTATTTACATCCGGACCAACTTGCGTTTTGGTTGGAGCAAAAAATTCATCTTCCAATATCCCGTAAAATTTATCTTTATGCGGATACCATTGATAAGTTTCCTTAGCGGCAATTCCCAATTTCCTATCCATTCCCAATAAATAAATAAGTTGTCGTAATGGTTTTTTTACCGCTTTTAAAAACGGATTGCTGCGTAATTTGTCCGTTGCTAATTTTGTTTCAGGTGACCAAAATACTAAAGTTGCAGACAAGGTTTCAGGATTTATTACGGCGTGAGGTTCCCAACTATCTACCATATGAACTTTTCTGTCTTTTTGTTTGAACCGTTCTCTGATCTTTAACTGTACTTCCTTTGTTTCTTTATTGAACTTCGGTTCTCTATCAAAAATAAATGTTTCGTATCCGCTTCCAAATGCAGCGAATGAAGTGAGTAAATAATTATTATGATGGTGGATAGCCGAGGCTAAAATATTTTTCTCTTTACTTTCCAGCGCCGTGAACAAATGTATCTTCAAATAGAAATCATCGCATTCGTATACATATAAGAACGGAATATCGTACATGCTCCATTTATAGTCTAAAAATCCTTTGTCATTTAAATTTCGTTTAAAAACCTCTTCCCAAAATGACTTATCCGTCCCCATGGTTTGTAATATGGGCGCCACCGCTTTGTGCAGTTCCCTTCTATTCTCGATCTTTTCGTTAAGATCCAAAATTTGCTTGACGTATGTATTATTTTTCATTTTACTGAACTTACTAATTGGTAATGATCTTATTTAGTACGTGATTTATTCCCGGTACCTTTGGCATATTAAAATTATAGAATCTGCTGAACTTTAATGCGGCGTTCTTTATTCCATTTAGTTTCAAAATATTTCGGTCGATCAATTTCTTTTCCAATTCCAAGAATTGTTGTTTGGTCATTTTACCATAGCGTGTATGATAGATGCACTGCAAATAGGTTTGATAAATTGTACCCAATAATTTACCGCCGATATTGTTTGCTTTTGCCTGAGCATAAAATTTAGAATAATATCCCAACGACCCAATTACCCTTGGCATATTATAATCAAATGTATTGGCACTTCGCCTATCATCGCCAACTCTGTAATGACAATCCACTATTTGAGGAAATTGTTTGAATTTGATATTTTTTTCGAAAAGAATTCGCGTATGGATCTCAACATCTTGCAAACGTCCAAAATTTTCGTCAAAGCCACCTGCCTCAACTAAAACTTTTTTTTTCCAGATCGGTTGTAAAATCGACCAGGGCAGATCGTGTTGTAAAAAATCGATGAGGGGTTGCTTTGAAGTTGGTCTCCATATATGCTTTGCATCCCCAATAACTTTATCAAAAACACCCATGGCAAAAACACACATATCTAATGAAGGATCCTTCTGCATTTCTTTTACTCTACCTTCAATACAGGTATTTACCAATATATCATCCGCATCTAAAAATATCACATACTCGCCAGTCGACATCTTTATCCCCATATTACGGCAAACATTAGCTCCACTTCTTTTTTCGGTGCTTGAAGATTTGATGCGTTCATCTTTGAATTGGGTCTTTACAAGTTCCAATGATCCGTCGGTTGAGCAATCATCAATAAATATCATTTCCCAATTTTTGTACGTTTGTTCTAAAACAGAATTTATTGATTCGCCAAAAAAAACTGCTTTATTATGATTTGCTGTGATTATTGAAACTTTTGGTCCCATTGGTCAATTAGCATTCATTACTTTAGTTAAAAGATCACTTGCAACGTGATCAAATGTATATTTTGATAGATCAAGATCCTTAGAGAAAGATCCAAATTCGCTAGAAAGAATAGTTAAAAGATCTTCCTTCTTATCTAAACAAAAACCCAGCTTCTCATCTTTTATTTTTTGATATACATAACCTTTCGGGCCAAGATACAAGAAAGGTTTTTTATAAGGTAAGAATTCGTAGAATTTACTTGTGACATAATTCTTATTGTGTTCAGAAAGAAGTATAATGATAAGATCGGAAGAGTTGATCTCATCAAATACTTTTGTGTGAATGGAAGGACTTACAATTATGTGATCATTACTAGAAGCAAATATCTTTCCTTTGTTCACATCGTCGGTATAAATATTTATTTTGAGGTCGGCATTTTTTGAGTGTTGAAGAAAATAAATAACCGAATCATTTAGTAATTGAAGATATGGTTCGCACCCTATATATAATGCGCCCGCGTAAACAATATTCACGCCGTTTGTTCCCTTTTTTTCTTTTGTCAATACAACATCATCGGGATCGAACGCGTGTGACAATTCGGTAAATTGGGCTTTAATGGTTCCCCCTCCTGCATACGTTGCTTTTATTTCATTCAATAAAAATAAATTTGGCGCCGTAACAAGATCAACATTTTCAAATACCAGATCCTGCTTCTCTAATTCGTGTACTTTTCTGTTGTATGATAAATTTTTCATGCCATAATTTTGCGCATTCATCCATGGATCTCTATAATCGGCAACGATCTTTATATTTGGAAATTTCTTTTTGAGTTTAGCACAATAATAAAGCAAATTGAACGGAGCGCCAGTTACACAAATTAATTCTAATTTATTTTTCTCAATGATATTCGAAACAGTTTTTAAAAATCTATCTTCTATACCTATGGCTTTGTCGTAAATAGTACCTTTACTTATAAATGATAAAGCTAATTTTGCGAAGCGAATACGAAAAGACCTAAATGGTGATGAATAGTCGTTAAGCCATTTTACAAATACATTTTCTTTAATAGAATACATTTCCAAACTTGAAAATACTTCTTTACTTATCCATACAGGTTCGAACTTATTTACTTTGTTAGCTCTATTCAAAACCGCCACCTTTGCTCCTAATTTCAAAAAACTCTTTGCCATCTTGGCCCAACGTCGGCCACCAATGCCTTTATTGGGAGGAAGATCCCAACAAATTATTAAAATGGAATACGACCGCACTTAAAAATTATTGATGACCTTAGAAATATGGTCAATTTGTTCAACGTTCAATTCAGGATACATTGGAATGGAGAGAATATTTTTTGTTTGCTTAAAAGCCACCGGAAATTGTTCGGGTTGATGTTTCAAATATGAATATGCATTTAAAAACGGTAAGGCGGTAGGATAATGAATAGCAACTTCTATGCCCTGCGAAGAAAGATGTTCTTTTAATTGGTCTCTTTTGTTTGATCGGATCACATATAAATGAAATACATGATAGGCATTCTTATTTTGTATTGGCAAACTCACATTAGTTGAATCTAATATTTTTGAATAATGCGATGCCGCTTTATTACGTGCCAAATTCCATCCATCCAAATAATTTAATTTTACCGAAAGAATGGCGGCATGCAAACCATCCATGCGCGAATTTCTTCCTTCTATTATATGATCGTGCTTTCTTTGCTGACCATGATTCGCGATCATTCGACATTTTTTTGCGATCGTTTCATCGTTTGTTGCAATAGCGCCGGCATCACCATACGCTCCCAAATTCTTTCCCGGGTAAAAACTAAATGAGGAGGCATGACCAAATGTCCCGACCAATTTCCCATTGTATTTTGCCCCATGAGCTTGTGCGCAATCTTCTATCACAATTAAATTATGTTTTTTGGCAATACGCATCACCTCTTCCATATTTAAAGCGTTGCCGTATAAATGAACGGGCATGATGGCTTTTGTATTTTTAGTGATCGCTTTTTCAACTAAGTTCAGATCCATTAAAAGCGTATCCTCGCACACGTCCACAAACACGGGTTTTGCGCCACATCGCCCAACCGCTTCCGAACTAGATATCCACGAAAGCGCAGGCACTATTACTTCCTCCCCTTCTGTGATACCATAAGCTTCTAATAATATTTCTAAAGAATCAGTTCCATTTGCGCAAGAAATCACATTAGCTATTCCCAAATATTTTGCAAATTCTGATTCAAATTTCTGAACGTATTTATTTCCCGATCCACCAATAAAAGCAGTATCGGCTATCACATCGGCAATAGCTTTGTCTATTTCTGCTTTATAGTTTTGATATTGTAATTTAAGATCTACGAAAGGGACTTTCATGTTCTGAATTTATAAGTTTCTTATTTTCTTGGCGGGATTACCTGCGTAAATTCCAGGTTCGGTAATATTCTTTGTAACTACAGCGCCTGCTCCAATAACAACTTTATCGCAAATTGTAATCGGTAAAATTGTGGTGTTTGAACCAATGGATACGTTATTTCCAATAGTAGTTGACTTCCATAATTCTTTATTTCCGCGGGCAGGACCGCCAATTGAAAAAAGATCGTTCACAAACATCACACCGTGCCCAATAAAACAATCATTTCCAATAGTCACCAATTCACAAATAAATGAATGCGATTGTATCTTGCAATTATTTCCTATCACCACATCTTTTTGAATTTCTACAAAGGGACCAACGAACGCATTGTTGCCAATTTTGCATCCATAAATGTTCACCGGTTCAACTATTTTACAGTTCTCACCAAACTCAACATTTTTGATCCCAACTTTTAAGCCCGTGAATTTATTTGGCGCTTCCATACATCATTTCGATAGCTTTAATACTTTTTATTCCCTCATATCCATCCACCGTTTCATGACTTCTTCCTTTCAAATGCGAAATAATTGACTTGATCACCTTATCATGATTTGAACTGGTTCCTTGGTATTTACCATATGCATTTGGTTTATCAGAAAATTCTATGCCTTGGGGTAATGGATAATTTTCCACATCCCAATATTCGATCTTGTTCAAATACTGTCCGCCAATTTTTATAGTACCCTTTTCCCCAATAATGGTAATGCTTCCTTCATAATTCTTATTGTAAACGCAAGTTGTCCAGATCAAATTTCCAATAGTTCCGTTTGCGAATTTTAAAACTGCAATTCCTGAATCTTCCGTTTCTATTTTGTGATCTTGAGTTTCCATTTTACATTGCGATTCTACCAGATCACCGAACCACCAAACCAAAAGATCAATAAAATGACTTGCTTGTGTATACAAAGATCCGCCTTCTAATTTCTTTTTTCCTCTCCATGGCGATTCGTCGTAATACCCTTGATATCTGTTCCAAAGAATATCGCATTTTACAATGAATATTTTTCCCACTCTATTTTCCTCTAAGGCTTGCTTGGCTAATTTGATCGGGATATTATAACGATTTTGTTTAACCACCCATAATTTTTTATTATTCTTGTCTGCAGCATCTATCATTCGCTTACAATCAGAACTTAAAAGTGCCATGGGTTTTTCAACTAGAACATTAAATCCTTTATTTAATGCATCTATCGTCATTTCCGCATGTAAATGATGAGGCGTAACCACATTAATAATATCGGCCTTTACTTCTTCCAACATTTTACTGTAAGACTCATACACTTTTATTCCTCCATATAAATTGCTCAGTTCGTTTGCTTTTGCAATATCCGTATCGCAAATAGCCACTACTTCCGCTTCTTCATCGGCGTCTAATACAGCAATATGTCGCTTTCCAATACTCCCGCAACCAACTATAGCGAATTTTATTTTACTATTACTCATTCTTTAATTTTAGATAGTTTTTTAATTAATTTCGATCCCATCGCAATGCCCTTGTCCTCGATAAACTGTTTTGTTACAATGGCCATTAGCAGTGTGCCCAAGGTTGTTACAGCTAAACACAACGTTAATACGAATACACTACTGAGTTTTCCCACTAATGCTTGATTTATATAGGTTGAAATTCCCCAAGCAAAAATGAAATGAAATAAGTAAATGGAAAATGAAACCCTTCCAATTAATTGAAGGAATTTGAAATTTAATTGCTCAATACTTTTAAATGCAAAGAACAAGAAAGCAAAGGTAACAGAGGTAAAAAATGGAAAGAGAGAAATGTCGGACAGATCAAAGTATTTTACTGTGAGCATAATTAGTGACAAAAACATGAACGCCATAAAAAATAAGAGGCCTTGTTTAGTGTCGTAAACCTTATTCTTAAAAATGGTATAAAAACAAATTCCCATTAGAAAAACGGGTAATTGATTAAGTAAGGTGCAATAATAGAAATTGAAATCATGTTTAGAGACCGGTGGGAATAAATGCGGTAGAGCTCTAAAAAAAACAAAAGCACTTATCGCAGCTGCAATTGGTAATGAAATTATGATCCATTTCTTACTTAAGCTCGAAATTTTACTGAACAAGAATGGAAAGATCAAATAAAACATCATCTCTGTACCGATCGACCATCCGCCGGGAACAGCTTGAAAAATAGGACCCGGGGACAGACTTTGAGTAAATGTAAGATGTCTGAATATGCTGGTCCAAGAATTCTCAACATTGACATTAAATGAAGGTATGATGTCGTGACCTCTCATATAATAAATGACCCCATATAAAAGTATTCCGAAATAATATAGCGGTGCTATTCTAAAAAAACGTCGAATAAAATATTTTATATTCGCTTTATCCTCATTTTCCCTACCCTCTTTTGATAAACATAAGGTGTATGCCGAAACAAAGAAAAAAAGCTGAACGCCATGCTTACCATAGTTACATATGTTTTTTACGAACGGATGAAGATCGCTTATACTTTGAGATGTATGAACAAAAATCACACCCAGAATTGCAAGTCCACGAAGGCTATCTATGTATTCGTATTTCTTCACTAATATCCAAATAGCTTAGAGAGATAATAACTCCATCTATGCTTTTTGTTCTCTTTACCAATAAGATCAACGCGCGCTTTTTGAAAATCCTTGTATTTAAAATACGAATGCTCTTGTGCAATATGCTCAGCTTGCGTTTGCAATGAATTTGATAATTTGTATTCCTTTTCCATCATGGCCTGCAAATTAGTGAGTACTTGAAGACATAATACGGCCGGTTTAATATTACTGCAATTATAATTTCCGTAATAATTCATATGATGAGTGAACGCAGTCAGTGAATTTTCGATGCTGTTAACTATATCCTCAGCCATATTCTTGTACTTATAGGTTGGATGAAGATGAATTGTCATCTTAGAAAGTAAACTTGGTAATAATAAATGACTGCCTGTAATTGAGATCGCCATGATACTATTGGCATAAATATGGTTATACTCGAAGTCATTTTCTTTTGTATACGTATCTGTTCGTTTATCCATTATCCAAGCAGGGAAATTAAATTTGTCTGACTCTCCAACAACAATAAAATTCACTTTTTCTGAAAAAAATGGTTTCATTAGCGAAAAAAGTTTCGTTATTTTCTTCCCTTGTTTATACGATCCCCATTGCCGAATAGTGTCTTTTCGATAATAAAAAACAATATTTTTCTCTTCCTTAGGTTTTGTTTCACCAAAAAGGTCCAGTCTGCTCACTAATTTCTCTTTTAGAAATTCACCATAGGTATGGATGGGGAATATCTCTTTGGTACTATAATTTTTTGTTATTGCATCCATACTTTTATTAAGAATAGGACATTTTTCCAAGGCTTTAAATGATTGATCAACTACTAATACATGAGTGAACGTATTCTTCTTTACAAAATGTTCGAGCGCTTTTGGAACGATGACCAGCGCATCATAGTCCTTTAATTCTGCAGAGCTGTCAACTGCTAAGAATAATTTAAGTAATGCATGACCAAAACAATTATCCAACACATTAAAAATAATAACCTTTTTGTTCTTTATAACCCCAACTGTTAAGGATACCTTACTGTCATCGATAGATCCCTTAGGGTCAAAATTCTCATAAAAGGGTTTATTGTAAAAATTAATTTCGCCTTTCAGTATTGATCTCTTCTTGATATTAAAAGATAAAGGAAAAGCTCTTGCATGATCGATCGGTAATAAGGATACAGCCTCGTTCGACAATTCTGCATGAAAATAACCAGCGATCACTGTATGTTCGTTGTATGCGATCATTTCTTTTTATCGGGATAAAATGAGATTATATTATCGCGCACATCCATTTTATAATGCGGACGTTTTGATATGACGTATTTATTTAATGCATCTATCGTTGGATAATCCTCTGTACCATTAAAATCTTTTGCATCATCAATTACCAGAACATGATCGATGGTGCTTGAAAAAACAGTATCCAATTCTCCGTATATAGGACAATTCAATTCGCCTTTTGCTGTACTTCCACCAGAATAATGTCCATCCAACCAAAACAAAGCCGGCTCTTTTAAGATCTTTGTTACTTCTTTTAGTTTTACCGAACTATCGCCTTCAATAATATGAATATGCTTGAAGCGCTTGAATTTTTCGACAGCCTTTTGATAATAATCAGGACTTAATTCGATGGTATAGATCTGATCAAAATTTTTCCGTTGAGCTTCTACCATTTCCCCTTGGAAAGTGCCTGTTTCCACCAAAGTGCTTAGGTTAAATTTTTGTTTATATTCCAAAATGCGTTGTTGCTTTATGGGATGAGGAGGCGGAACAGGTTTGCCCTTGCTTTCCCATTTGGAAATAAGTTCTTGATTTATTTTCCTGCGTTTCATGTCCCAATAAGGATCTAATATGAAAAGCGGTAAATTTTTGATGAGGAATTGTTTCATTTTTTAATTTTTTGAAAATTTAAAAAGATTCTTAAGGGTCACTAATTTTGGTAATATGTATTTAAATATTGGATATTCTAGATTGGCGTATGATCTAAATTGTTCATGCGGCACGGGTTTTGAAGAAATGATCTGTTTGAATTCTTCTTCCGAAAGATCCATTTTCTTTAAAAAGAAACGAAGATCCTCTTTAAGTACAACTGCATCAATGATCGGTTTATCTAATTCTTTTAAAGCTTCCTCTTTGGTAATTTGGCCCGAACATATCATGGATGATAAATGTGCTTTGCGTTTATCAACTCCAAATTTTTCTTTTAAAGCATATCCCTGATAAAATCTGGTAAAAATGGATTCATAATGTTTACCACCATAATCTTTCCAGCCAATATTATCAATAAGATATTGCTTTGAATCCACCTTATGGTAATCCAAATAACATAATATAGGCTCAATATTAAGTCCCCAAATAAATTTTAAATATTGATGCCACCAAAAACCATAGGTAGGAAATGATCTGAATTTTTTTTGTGTGCCAAATTTCTTATAAATATCTCTGATATTCTTTAGATCTCCTTTATCATACCGCATTGGCTTCGGTAAAATTCCTTCCGATTGATAATTAAAACCTGTAAGGACATACTTTACATTCAACTCTTTTGCTTTTTTGAGTGTGATAGCCCACAAACCATGATCGGTTGGAACTTCCCAATCTAAAACTCCTGCTTTTATATATGCTTTTTGCAGATCTTTGAATTCCTCCCAATCCACTACAAAGGTGTAAAGATCAAATCCAGTTTTTTTTGATATTTGTTCAATGTTCTTTACGGCAAGTTCGCTATTCCAACCATTATCGAAATGAATAAGCAAAGCATTTAATCCCAACTCGTGCGCTTTAATGGCAACAAAAGAACTATCTACGCCACCGCTTACACCAATAAGACAATTATATTTTTTCCCTTTGCTCTCACTTTTTATTTTTTCCGCTATCTTTTTCAACTGTGCATCTTTTGTTGACTGGGTCGGTAACATATACATCTCAAAATCTCGCTTGAACATAGTACAGTAATTACAAACACCATCAGCATTAAATGTGATAGCAGGATCATCCGTAGTATCTAACACACATTGTGTACAACACACTTTATATTTTTGCTTCCAAGCATTTTCCTTTTCAATATCCGGTGAGCATTGCAACTCCAGATGCTCGCAAAACATATTAAAATTGTTCTCCGCGTTAAAATGATCCTTCCAAAAACGCTTTATCTGCTTACTTGCTTCTTCAGTAACCCAACTTGAATCCTTAAAGGTCAAAATAGTTTGCATTAATTCGTTAGGGCTAATGTCTTTTTTTACCAGAACGCCGGTCTTGCCCGTTACAATTTCGTGCACAGCTCCAACGTTGGTTGCCAAAATAGGGATCCCGAAACTTATCGCCTCCATCATCGACACAGGAATGCCTTCTGTTTCGCTAACATTGATGAATAACGTTACAGGTACCCTTTTGTAAAATTCGTTCAATTCCTCAGGGGAAATATGTCCATTCATGTGAACTTTAACATTATCGGGTATCCGTTCAAGAATTGGTTTTAATTTATCCATTTCCTGCTTGGTATAATCACCAATATGGGTCCACATCATATTCTCCTTAGCCGTAGTTAAAGCCTCTGCGATCAAATTCAATCGTTTTAAGGGGACAAAGTTCGAGCAAGAAACCAAATGCAATTCGCTTTTCAATAAAGGATTTGTTCCATTATCAGTTGTACCCAAATAAAATGCTTTTGCCTTGTGAGAAAAAGTGAAATTCTCTTTAATATATCGTTCACCCAACTTAGAAATAGGAAAGATCGCAGACGCATATTCATAACACGTATGTCTGAATGGAATAAAGTTGTTCGGCCATCGCTCTTTATAAAGATCAAAACCATGTAATCGAAAAACAAATTCTGTTATCTTGTGATCTTTCATTAATAATGCTAAGGCCAATGCCCAACTATTCATCCAGAAGGAATAATGCAAGGTTTGGTTATGGGTTGAAGGATCGATGACCTTTATCTTCTCAGATAATTCAATAGCATTTAAAAGCTCGCTTAAATAGTATCTTATTTTTCTAATAAAATATAATTTTGGTTTACAGTGGATGAATTCATTACCAAGTATACTTAGAATGCTCCAAAAATTCTTACGGAAGAGTGCTTTCCTATTACGCACATACTTTATCTCACTTAAAAATCTCACTTCCACATTTGGAGGTAATTCAAAAGCCCCTTTCTCCTCTATTAAAGGAAGTATGATCACTTTTTTGAAATGTTTACTTAAATACGGTAATTCATTATGCAAATACGGCTCGCTATGCCCGTAAGGGAAGTTAACTGTATAAAGAAAAATAGTGGTATCCTTTTTATTCGGCATGAATTATTTTAAACTCGGATTCTCTTTGAAAAAATCATTGATCTTTCCGCAAATGAATTCCACTTCATTGGTGGTTAAACTATAATAAAATGGTAATCTTAATAATGTGTCTTGATAGTGATCTGCTTGTTTTAATTCACCGCCGTTATATTTCGACTCATAAAACGGACTCTTATGCAGAGATAAATAATGGAACACGGTTAAAACATCAAACGATTTTAAATAAGTTATCAATTTTGTTCGAGTTTCTAAAGAGTTTAACACCAAATAAAACATGTGCGCATTATTTGTTGCGTACTCCGGAATGTGGGGCAAAGTAAAATTCCCCTTAGAAAAAGCACTTAATTTTTGGTGATAGGTCTCCCAGATCAATTTTCGTTTTGCTTGAATTTGTTCTATGTTCTCAATTTGTGCGAACAAGAACGCGGCAATAACTTCGCTGGGTAAAAAAGAGGAACCAATATCTACCCAACCATATTTATCCACTTCTCCTCTAAAAAAAGAAGAGCGGTTTGTTCCTTTTTCTCTGATGATCTCGGCACGTTTTATAAAACGTTCATCATTAATGGCCAACATTCCTCCTTCTCCCGAAATAATATTTTTAGTTTCATGAAATGAAAAACAAGATAAATGTCCGATCGAACCTAAGGGTTTTCCCTTATAATAGCTATCAATGGCCTGCGCTGCATCTTCTACAACAAACAGCTCATGTTTTTTAGCTAATGCCATGATCCTATCCATATCACAAGCAATTCCGGCATAATGAACAGGCAATATCACTTTTGTTCGTTTTGTGATCAATGGTTCGATATTCTCCACATTCATATTTGGATTCTCACCGCCCGAATCAACAAAAATAATTTTTGCACCTCTTAATACGAAGGCATTTACTGTAGATACGAAGGTGTATGAAGGTGCGATCACTTCATCGCCTTCTTTTATGTCTAATAAAATTGCTGCCATTTCTAAAGCATCGGTACAACTCGTTGTAAGCAATGCCTTTTTGAAACCATATTTTTTCTCGAAGAACTGATGACATTTTTGAGTAAAAATTCCGTCGCCCGAGATCTTTCCCGATTGCACAGCCTCGGCAATATACTTTGTTTCGTTGCCCGTTAAAAAAGGTTTATTAAATGGGATCATTTATAAGATAGATTAAAACCAAAAATGATAAATATTTTTTGTGTCTGAAATATGATAGCCGCATTTTTCGTAAAGTTTGCAAGCAAGCGTATTTTCTCCTTGAGTTACCACAGACGCCGTTGGAAGTTTTTTTGATAAGTACCAATTATGAGAAGCCTTCATTAATTCCATTCCAATTCCTTTTCCTCTTGAGGCTGGACTTACCGCAATTAGCCCAATTTGCCCATTTATTCCCTCGGCCTTTAATGTTACCAAGCCCAGTATTTTATTATTCTCTTTGTACACTAATACTTCATCCGCTATTTGTCTGTTCACCGACTTCGTTATCCATTCGGTATATAAACGTTCAAATTCTTTGTTCTTAAAATTCTTATCCTTGCTAAATCGTGAGTAAATACCGCTTTCAATGGCAAGATCCAAAACATCTTTAACCGGTTGGTCAGGTAAAAAACTCACAATATTCTTAGACGCTTCCTCTCCTTTGACAGAAGATATGGCAAACGTTGTTTTTGTATCAACCAAAGATCCGCCATGCTGTTTTGCAATTTCATTAAGTTCTTTATTTTGAGAAGGAATAAAACTATATGCCAGTTTATAGTGCATTTTCTTTAGTTCGTTCAAACACGATTCCATTTCAATTGCAGAATGGATCTTCTTTGCATCTAAAAGTGCTACTTTATAATTAAAGAACTGCGAATCCCAATCGAGATGTTTAAACATTAGCTCTCACTATTTGCTTTTTCACTGATGATATACAATGGTCTACCTTTTACTTCATTAAATACACGCGAAAGATATAATCCAATTATTCCTAAGATAAAAATTATCAATCCCGAGAAAAAACAAATTGAAATGATAAGACTCGACCAACCAGTTACAGTAAATTTTCCGTTTAATGCCATTACTATTAATACTACAGCCGACAAAAAGGAGATCCCCGCAATGAAAATTCCTAATTTAACAACGAGTTTTAATGGCTTTTCGGAGAAAGCAACAATGGTGTTGAATCCTAATGTCATAAGTTTTTTAAGACTGTATGAACTCTCACCTTCAAAACGCAAAGCATGTTCTATCTCGATAGAGGTTTTTTTAAATCCTACCCATTGAACTGCAGTTGGAAAAAATCGAATTTGCTCGCGCATTTGCGTAATAGCCTCAATTGCTTTTTTATGATAGATACCAAAATTGGCGATAGAACTATCCTGTTCGGTTTCGGTCATGTACCCAAGAAAACGATAGAACATCTTCGAGGTAGATCGTTTAAGGAATCCATCTTGTCGTTGCATTCGTTTTGCCAATACAATATCAAATCCTTCCATTGCTTTTTTATACAATTTTTCTATCTCTTCGGGTTGATCTTGAAGATCACAATCCATTACAACTACCCAATCACCTTTTGCAATATCTAATCCCGCTGTAATGGCGTAATGCTGACCAAAATTTCGCGAGAGTTTTATGCCTTTAACTTTGTTATTTGTTTTACATACGTTATTTATTGCTTCCCAACTTTTATCCGGACCACCATCTTCCACCAAAATGATCTCATACTTCTGTGTGATCTTTGAAATAGAATCGGATATTCTTTTTACCAATTCAGGAATTATCTTTTCTGCCTTATAAACCGGCGAAACAATGGATATGTGAATGTCGTTACTCATTTTTATTTAAGATTAAAACTTGGTACTTTCCAGATCGCATATAGTTCTTACTTATAGAATCCGGTAGAACATATTTATTGGTGACAACAAGATAATCAAATTCTCCTTTATTTAATTCATCCCTTAGATCACAATTCAAAGTATATTTTGGGAAAACCGTAAGCCAACTCTCCAATTTCTCATATGCATCTTTTCGTTTCTCATCTTTATCGCTTAAAAGATCCTCTTTACATGTAACTAAATACTGATCAGAATTATCGTAAAGATAAGAAAGATAACTGCCAACCTGAACTACCATAGATTGTCTTCTTTTAGGGCTATAATCCTTTAGATCATTCTTGCTAAAAGCAAAACTCCCTTTGGAATTATCTTTTATAAGGTCTTTCAACATCTTTACCTCATTTTGGTTGAATCCTTCTCGTGAAAGATTTATCTCAGCCAAACTATAACTACACTTTGTTAAGTCAATGGTATGATAGGTCCTTAAAAAATAACAGCCACATAAAATAAAGACCGCAGCACTTATGAAATGTGCTCTTTTATTTAAATTGTTCAAGATAATGATAACAAAAATAATTAAAAATGCGGTGGCAAAACAATACGAAAAATAAGGGAACTGATAGGCATTATCAATATTATTAAAAACTTGAAAGAAAATAATTGATCCAATTCCCGAAAAGATCACCGAGATCACTATCTCATTCACCGATCTTATCTTAAAGGCGAATTTATTTAATAGGAATATGACCATAGGAATAATTAAGAATTCGATCGTTAATATAGCAGTGATCCCAACAATAGCGCGCCAAATGATCATGTCCTGTACTAATAATTCACCAACAGGTTTCATTGGAATTAATTTTACAGTTGTCATAGTAAGTTTGTAAAAAATCATCATTCCGATCAAAAAAAATGCTGTTGCGGAATTATAACTAATGAATTGCTTCCATGTTAATACCTTTTTGCGTTTCGCAATGATCCAGAAAATAATAATTGCGGCTAATAATCCCGGAATTAATGTAATAGAAAAAGTGAGTACTATTAATGATGTCAAGAGAACAAGATGATAATTTTGCTCGAAAATAAATATGCAAAGGGATAAAATTCCCAGGTAATACATTATAAAATTAGGCCTGAGCCAAAAGTCGGAATAGGTATAATAATTAATATCCTTAAAATTAAATAAGATGAATAAAGGGAAAATGGAAATTGCGAATGCGGCCAAAAAACCAACGACACTATTTTTTGAAAAGGATACAAAGCCGATAAACACTAATGAAATTAGGAATGGATACGTTATATATTTAAGAGCAATTACATTCGTAACGCCCAATATTGTTGCGAAGATCGAATTCAACCACAATTCGGTATAATGATAAGGATACGTGCCACTAAATTCTTTCCCTTGTGAATTATAAAAATGGTGAGCATTCTCTTGCCCAAACTTGCCTAAACTATGCGATATTTTTGAATAAAATCGAATATCGTTCTCAATATTATCAGGAAATACATAATAGCCGGTTATAAAAATAATAAAAGGGAAAATAAGACTTAATTTCAAAAGCAAAGCAAGATCAGGCTTAACGAATTGTTGTTTTTCCTTTCGGTTATTGATGCTCAAATAAATAAGTACTCCTAACAGAAATAAATTTATAGTTATGCCTTTGGAAATTATGATCGCGTAAATCGATACACAAAATAGTAATGCGAAAAATGTATTTAAAAAGATATTTTTCACTTCTGAATTTGAACCAGATCGAAATGCAAAGCTACCCATGTAAGCCAATAGCATAAATACGACGATGGAGAATGCCGAAAAAATACTTAATTGATAAATGGAACTAAGATTGCCAATCATAACAATGATCTAAATTAGAATGATATGCCCTTGAAACTTTTGAAAATGTGGAATTCCCCTGGTAAAACAGAAATTTTGCTTTGCTTAATAAGAACATCTCAGTGATGCTGTCCTCATATATGCTATATTTAAGATCTTCTGCATTATTATATAGGGCCCATTGATGTAATCCTTCGTTATTTAATTTTGGTTTATATTTTGGGTATAAAATAAGATCCGTAAAATGCGACTTAAAAATATTCTCTACTTCTTCAGAATCGGTAGACAAGTAGACACTCTTTGTTTTTAAATTATTTTTAAGGTCATTAATGAATTTATCAAGAGAAGCCTTGGGTTTTTTATCGGTATATCTTACGTGAACACCTGTAACATCACTTTCAAATTTATTAGCCGAAGCAAATTCGTTCACTTTTTCTAAAACAAATTTCTTGGGTTCAATAAACTCCTTCATATGATCAAAAGAAATATTCGGCAAAAAATCGGCATAATATAGAACGTCCTCTTTGCGATCATCTTTCAATCTATCGCCATACACCAAACATTTTTTATCAAATACATTTTTAATAGCAATTATATCACTATCGCTGCTTATTTTCCTTGCTTCAGAAATTGGTTTCCAACATGATCTTAGTTTACTCCAATTTCCCCTTGGGAAAAACGTTTCCGGTAATTTTAAAAACACGTTTGATGACTCTTGATAATACAATTCGTAGATCCCTTTTTGAGGAAATGTTTTAAATAACTCTGAAGAATGATCCAATACGTCAAAATTCTCAATATCCCTGTAAGATCCCAAACTCTCCACATTTTTGAGTTCAAATGTTTTAGTAAATGCGTTCACGCCAAATTTATCAAATTGTCCGTCTTCCCAATCCACGATCAATATTCTGTTATTTCTTTTTGCATATGCTATTGCTGCAAGCACTGTCACCAATCTGTTCCCCGACCCTGCACATCCTTTTACTATAAGATATTTTTTTGTCATTTACCCTTTTACCAGGGAAGAAATAAAATGACGGAAAAAAGAAACGGACACCACCGGATAAATAAAAAGCTCTTTAATATATCTGCCAACACCATTCAATTTTATCTTCCAGCTTTTTTGTCGTGCTTTTGTTACGGTCAATATTAATTCGGCAACCTTATCGGCTTTTGTCCAGTTGCCACTTTCAATATAGTCTTCTTTTCCTTGCAGTCGGCGATTTAGCATGTAAATAATAAGGTCGTGACCAATAATTGCCTTAGGATCTTTATGCGTTTTTGTAACTGAGTTAGGATTTGCCCTGTAATAATATAAAGGCTCGCCAATGCAAGCCACTTGATATTTTTGGATGATCTTTGAGAACCAATAAAAATCCTCGTATCCTATTCTGTCAAAATACAGATCGTATGTTCCTAGTGCTTTTACGACTTCCGAACGCAACATCATAGCAGAACCTGCCAAGACCGTTTTGTATCCTAAAAAATCCTTGTAAATGCTTTGGTGATCTTGCGGAAAATGCGAGCGCGATAAAAATTTGCCATCTGCATCCATTCTATTTATATCAGAACTTACAACCGAAATATCCTTATTGCTCTCCAAAAAATTAACCAACTTTTCGATTCGTGATAGATCACTATGATCATCTGCATCCTGGAAAGAAATATATTCGCCCGTGCATTTGGTGAATAATTTATTAGAAGCTTGCAAATACCCCAAATTAATTTCATTGTGAAAGCGTTTAATGCGGGCATCACTGTAACTGTCGATGATCTGCTTGGTATTATCCTTACTTCCATCATCGGCTATCAAAAGTTCAAAATTGGTATAGGTTTGTTTTAAAACGCTGTCAATAGCAGTTCTTATATAATTTTCGCAATTATAAGCAGGCATTAAAATGGAGACTAACTTGCCTTGAGCCATTTGTGTTTAACATTTAACTTCATTGTTTCGATTAAGAGAAAAAAATAAGTGCAAATTAAAATAGGTTTACTTACGAAAAGAAATTTTTGAAGCGACATCAATGGAATTACATTCGATTGAAGTTCGTTGTTTTGCTTTGCTTTTAAAATGCCTTCATATATATCTAACGATGCTTTGGTTCTTTTTTGCAACCATTCACTAGCCTCCTCGCCCATTTTTCTAAAGGGAGCAGGATCTTTTCTATAATTTTCAAAGGCAGAACAAACTTCTTCGGCGGTACTTGCATCCACCATTGGATACAGCTCAAGTCCTAATTTTTTATAGTGCGCGTCATTGCGATGATGGATCACCGGTTTTTTCATGGCTATAAATTCACAAATACAACTATAACTGAACCAAAACCGCGGACCAAGTTCACCAACGCATATATCGCACTCGCTAATTGCTGCCATGATATCTTTGCGAAACATTTTCGGTAGCCATTTTACATTTGATGCTATTCCTAACTCCTTTATCAATTCTTTTGACTTTTCTACGTCAGTTCCATACTCTACCAAAACAAGAAGCGAATCATTTTTATTTTCTCCCTTTTTTAAATATGCTGCGAAGGCATTTATAAGCACATTATTACCCTTGTTTATTTTATACGGACCTCTACTGCTCCAATCTTGCGAGCTGTGCTGAAACACAATGAATTTATAGTTATTGCGAATGTCGGATAAAGCATTCTTTGGTCTTTTCTTGTTAAATAATTCAGAATCGTATTGGGGTAAATATAAAAATGGCGGACCATCAACTCTTTTTCCCTTTTGGCCCCTTATGATCTTAAGAGGCGTTTCATTAACCTCTTCTGAAAGGTCCATTGAAAAATAGTTCGCTTTCTTTATCCCCTCAAATTGCGCCTTTCCGGTAATAAATAATTTGATCTCCCAAAGTTGCGGCGGTGTATTTTTGTATTTGGGAAATGCATAATCGTATAGATCATTTCCGTGAGGAAAGAACACATCCAATCGTAAACCGGCCTTGAAAAAAAAGGCAGGTGCAATATCTGTCCCAATATAAAAATCAAATCCTTTTACCTTTTCACATATTTCATTTGACGAATACTCGAAATAATTTTCTCGGCTCCAGTTCAAATTAACGATCTTGTAATTACTAACATCTTCATATGTATCCGCCTGAGGAAGAAAATGATCGAACTCCTCGAAAAGAAAAAAAGTTACATCGTGTTTTTCGTCCAACAAATATCTTCCAATTTGAAACGTCATGTTATTCATATTTCCTAAACAGGCGATCTTCATTTTTTATTTAGCAGATCTTTGCTTGCTTTAAATCCTAAATTCATGAGTACATCAATAATACTTAAGCCCTTTACAAAATCAGGCGAATTAAATTGCGGATACGCTTTAGGAACATAACTATTATATTTTACAGCTATACCTTGCGCCACAAACAATTCATCTTTTTGATATTCCCCTGCTCCCGCTCCGCACAGATAAGTGGAGGCATTTACTTTTTTAAGAAGATCAATAAGCATTTCATTCGAAGTGAACTGTGGTTGCATTTGCGAACTAACTACTACTTCTGTTGCGATGTCCATTTTTGTCATCACTTCTTTTATGAATTGTGTATTCTTTTGACAAAGATCTACGAGTGGTGAACTAAAATAATTTTCTATAAGGTAAAACACGTCTTTAAAGAACGGGGCTTTTTTATAATTGAGTTCAACCGATTGTTTGAATTTTCTAATGGAGTGTTCGTCCATATATATTTCCATTTTATTAATGGGAATAAATACTTCCTTCTCATCTTTTTTCAAATTCACCGACATCCAATGTTCTTTCCCACCTATCAACATTTTTACTCTTCGGCACCAAAATTCTGCTGATTTAGGATTGTTGCTGACATGATCCAGTATAATAAATGTATCAGCATTGTTGATCTTATCAAATAAACCCAACCATGGCATAAAATCGGGTTGGTGAATAGTTACAATTTTGCTCATTATAACTTATTCAGGTAGATCTGAAAACTGATAAGATCTGTTTGACTTAGTGCTTTAGCGTAGATATGTTTGCTGTCTTCACCATTCGACTTAATAATTAGTTTTCTTACTTGAGGATCGGAGCCTATCATTTTTTTTACGGCTTCAATCATTTTATAAGAATATCCTTTCTTTCTAAAGTCTTTATGTATCACAAATTCTTCCATTTCGTAACCAATTCCTAAATATCTTGGCATATAGAATTTATTAAGTGTAACTAATCCAACTTTTTCGTGTTCGTTTCCAAAGATCATGATAGAACAAACATCACTTTTTAAAATGTCTTTGAAATAAACACCAAATGAATCCAAGGAATAGTTCACGTTTCCTCGCAACTCTTCTAAAGTTTTGTAGATCCATTCCAGATCATTTAATGTGGCCTTACGTAAAAACATGTTTTAATGCTTGGTTAACGGAATTTATTTCATCATCGCTTAGATCTTCAAAATAAGGAAGACAAAATGTATTATTTACGATCTTAGACGCATTTACCAATTGTATTTGCTCTTCCTTACTACAATTCCATGTGAAAAAAGGAGATAAAGCGATCTGCTTGGCTTTAAAAGTCTCGTTCAGTTTAGCTTTCAGTGATTCATCCACATAAATAACAAAACGTTGAGAGATCTTACTGTTTCCATTCGTTAATACGTTCACTTCCTTTTTTCCTTGGAGCGTTGCCAAATAACTATTTCGTATTTGCGTTAAACGTTCTTGCGTTGTTTTGATATGAGCTAAATTAGCATGTAGAACAGCGGCATGTGCATTCAAGAATCGGAAATTATAACGTTCTGAAGTTTCAAAACTCGTTTGATCATCATAGTATACCAATTTTGACGCTTTCTGTGCAAGGTCTGAGTCGTTCAACACTAAAGCGCCGCCATCAATTCCGTTTATTCCCTTAGTTGGATAAAAAGAAAACACTTGTACATCGGCTTCGCTTGAAGAGAACAAACTTGAATGAAAAGATTGACATGCATCTTCGATCACTGTTAAGCCTAATTTTTTGAATTCTGAGGTGGCCGATAAATTACCGGCAAAATTTGCTGAAATAATATAGTTAATGTTGTGTTGTTTTACCAATCTGGTAACATGTTCCACATTACAATTCCCATCACTTTCGTTCACGTCGCAAAATATAGGTTTGTTCCCACTTGTAATTACTGCATTTGTTATTGCAAAACACGTACTCGCACAAGGAACTATCACCTCTTGCCCTTTTATGCCCAATGCCTTTAGTGCCACAAATAAAGCAGAATTTCCATTGGAAGTTAAAACAACATGTTGTTTTTTAAAAAGTATTTTAAGTTGCTCTTCCACTTTTTTAATGTACTCGCCATTGGCCCAAGAGGAATTTTGATGAACCTTTGTTAATTCCTCTAACTCCTTTTTATTTGAACTAAGTCGAAAGTAAGGGATCATTTATTTTTCGTTATCGTAAAAGTGTTCATCAAAATAGGTATCAGGGTGGGTCAAGATATTGATCAAGGAGTGTCCGTCTTTTGCGTGTTCAACAAATGTTCGGTTATCACCTGCTATTAATTTTCCCTTATCGTAACATTTCCACCGCACCCATTCCGAATCGGAAACGTAAAATGCTTCTTGAAATAAATTAAATTCGGGTTGATGGTCGTAGGCTTCGTAAAGCAAACCAAATTCCTTTGCCGTTCTTTCTTTCCAAAAATCAAGATTGTTCAAGCCTGTCATTCCTCCATGACTAGCAACTCCGCGGATCTTTGTATTGAACATTCTATTAATAATATCAATATCTCTTTCTAAACAGGCTTTTGCATCTTCATTCCAAATGGCAGACTGATCTATCACTTCAGAATGATAACCTAATTCGTGACCGGAAGCCATCAATTTTTTAATGATGCGATAATTCTCAAATGAAAAAGGATTGTACTCGGGCGCATGCAATCTTATAAAAAAAGTTGCTTTAATATCAAGTTTATTAAAGATTTCTATTAAACGTCCGGCTTTTTTAACCGAAAGATCAATATCCACTCTGTTCACCACAACTTTACTGCTTGAAGTGAGTTTACTTTTTGTTTTAAAATAGTCTTCGCAGGTGATGAACTTGTATCCAAGCTCTTTCACTTGGCGATATTGCTCTTCAATAGTTTGAAAGGTGAATTTAAATGTGCTCATATTTTTTCAAGTATTTTTTTATCAGGGAAATTTATTAATACACCAAAGTCCTTTTTTTGATAAACAACCATACTGCCCATGGCCACTGCCGAAGCGCCGCCATTTTGCACGGCATCTTTTAAATGGTCTACACTTCCTGCTCCGCCATGCGCAATTACCGGCACATTAACCGAGTCTGTGATCCGTTTTACCATGGCTACATCAATTCCTTCCCAAGTTCCCTCTTTATCAACCGATGTGATCATGATCTCGCCCACCCCCGCTTTTACCAATTCTTTTGCCCATTCTTCAGGCGATTGTTTATGTTTATCGGAGGCGGAATTAGACACTACTTCTAATTTTCCAAAAAAATTCTTTTTTACATCAATAACTCCAACTACGGCTTGTGAACCATAAATGGCCGCTACTTCGCCGATCAATTTTAAATTTTGATGCGCAGCGCTGTTGATCGCAATTTTTTCAATTCCAATTTGAAATATTTTTTTTGCTTGTTCCAATGTTCGTATGCCACCGCCATAAGCCAATGGCATAAAACACTCATCGGCTATTTCGGATAATAATTTATAATTAGGCTCGCGATCTTGTGGTGTTGCTTCAATATCTAAGAAAATAAGTTCGTCCACTTCCTTCTCATTGAAAATTCTAACGGTATTAATTGGATCGCCAACGTATTTTGGATTTTTGAATTTAATTGTTTTTACTAATCCGCTACCTTTAAGCAATAAACACGGAATATATCTGGTGAGAAGCATTAGATCTTTGAGAAATTAGTTAGCAGGTGCATTCCGTATTTATGACTTTTTTCGGGATGGAATTGCGCCCCGTAAATATTATCCTTTTGAATTGCCGAATCAAATTCGCCGCCATGATTTGTTTTGAGGATAGAATTCTCATTCTTATCGCACACAACTTTATACGAATGCACAAAGTAAAAACGATAATCCTCCGTAAATCCTTCGGTTAATTTGCTTGAATTATTTTTCTTCACAAAGTTCCAACCCATATGCGGGATCTTCAAGGAAGGATCATTATCGAATTTAAATTTGATGGTTTGTGCCGGAATAAGATCAAGACCTTTTAAAATTCCTTCTTCGCTGCTGCGTGTGAGAAGCTGCATCCCAAGGCAAATTCCTAAGAACGGAACTTTTTGTTCGAGTGCTTTATGAACTAATACACTTCTTAAGTTCAGTTCATCAATTTTTTGAATAGCAGCATCAAATGCACCAACGCCTGGCAACAAGATCTTTTCTGCTGCTTCAATTTCTTTAAGGTCAGAACTTATTTTACAAGGCGCGCCAATTCGTTTGAGCATGTTTTGCACCGATCCTAAATTGCCCATCCCGTAATTAATAATTGTGATCATATTTATTTTTGCATTCCGGATCTAGAAGTGTACTTAATATAAAAACTCATTGGCACAAGACTTGCCTTAGCAAGAATATAGAAAAGCGGCCTTAGTCTTTCAAATCTCCGCTTGTATGTTTTATAATCGCGATAAGATCTTTTCTCACCATTCATTATTTTATCATATTCCTCGTCCGAAAATTCTGTCCTTTTTTTGAAATACGGTATAAGTTCATCTTCAACAAATGGTGGTGTACTATATTCTTTTATAGCATCCTCTCGCTTCATTAACCCGGATCTTACAGATGCCGATAAACTATTATTTCGTGAATCGATGCCAAATTTTTGCGGTCCGTACACAGAAGTACTGAACGCTGCTATTCTATTTTCAAGATGATGGCCACCGTAATATTCCCATTTATATTCTTTTTCAAGAAATGTTCTTGCTTCTTGTTTCGAATAATCAATATACCATAGAGGTCTTATTTTTTTAATTCGTTTTACAAGGATCCATTTCATAAATGAAGCGAAATCCATATTAGGAAATGTTTTCATAGGCAGTTTACCAAATTGCTTATGCACATTTTTAATATACCCTCCATCTACGTATGAACTACCGAGTGGCGATACACCTTCGGTCATGAACGAGTGTCCTTCGAGCACATATTTAACTCCATATTTAGCAGCGGCTCTATACATGGTTTCTGCTAAAGCAATATCGGTTGGACCATCGATCTCTGACACACCTGCTAAAAAAAATGAACGAATAATATCATCCGATTCTTTATTATCCACCACATGTGTATAAAGGTCAACATTAAGTTTACTTAGTACTTTTGTGATATTTTGCGTAGCAATTGCCGTATTCCATGTATTGTCGTAATGAACAGCAAGTGGTCTCAAGCCCCATTCCACTGCTTTAACGATCATATAAGAAGAATCCGTTCCACCGCTAACACCAACAATGCAATCATACTTTTTATGTTTACCATCTTTCTTTATCTGATCAAGGATGGCCATGAAATTCTTTAAACCTTCGGGAGTGCCGGTTTGATATTGTTGTTGAAGTCCATCGATCATTTTACAATAATTGCATACACCTTTTTCATCAAATGAAATTGCAGGAGTTCGTTCATCATAAATACATCTTGAGCAGATCTTCAATTCGGCTGAATTAATTATTTTTTCTTTTGTGTGAGTAGCGGTGTTCATTTTTTATTTCAAATTATATTGCCATAGCGGCTTTTTCGTAATTTTTAAGGTCCTCAACACTATCTATCTCAAGCCATCCTCCCTTGATAAATACAGGTTTCACAGGCATCACATTTGTAATGATAGATTGAATAAGCGTTGTCATGAACATATTATCAAAGGTTTTTCCATCATAAATTGCAGTTTTATCAAGGGAATGATAGTAATTGATGAACTTAGCAAGAGCATTCTTTTTGATCTTGAGCAGTCCAATGTACTGCCCTTCTATTTCGGAATAAGACCTTGGTTTTTTCCCAAGTTCTTCGATATTACCCTCGCTATTTATTTTTAGAGTTTCGGCATCGCTCAATGGGTCTTCCATTCGTATCGACCAAAGATCCTTCCAATTCTTATCTACTACAACCGAAAAATCACTTTTGCTTTGAATCAATTCTTCAAGCACACTTTTTTTGTAGATAATATCTGAATAAGAAATAATAATATCTTCCGTCATTTCATTTTGCGCACAAAAAAGTGAACTCACCATATTGCTTACATTATAATTTGAATTTGAACAATATGTAAGATTTTGGTTACTTAAGTGTGCTTTCAATACATCTTCTTTATAACCTGTAACAATGATGACATTAGTTAACCCTAAAGCTTTACAATTGTCGAGTAAATGATCGATCATTGGCTTTTTATTGAATTCAACCATACACTTAGGTTTATCCAAAGTATATGGTCTTAACCTTGTTCCTTCTCCTGCTGCTAATACGATCATTTTCATTTTAAGAAAGATTTAGATCATTACGTGAGGCAATAAAATGTTCATTGCGAATATTCTCTTTATTGTACACTAGTTCATTATTAGTAACACAGTCCACTAATTTGCAATTTGCCTCGTTGCAAATAATATGTCCCGCAGCTGTATCCCATTCCTTAGTACCATTTAATCGAGGATAAATATCTATTACGCCTTCCGCAAGTTTTCCGAACTTAACCGCCGAACCAAACTTTGTAATTTTATTGATCGAATTTCTTACGAAAAAATTTTTGGTTTCAACAGTAGAATGATGACGGCTATCGCTTCCAATAAGATCTTTTCTATTGGATACATTTTTTATCAGCGTACCATTCTTATACGCCCCCTTGCCTTTTTCAGCATAATACATCAGATCAATTGCAGGGGCATAAACAACTCCAAGTGTAGGTTTGTGATCTTCAATCAAAGCAATGTTAATTGTAAACTCACCATTTTTATCAATAAAATCTTTTGTCCCATCCAAAGGGTCTACGATCCAAAACTTCTTCCAATTTTTTCTTTCCGCATATTCAATATATGATTCTTCACTGAGAATTGGATCGTCGGAAATTTTCTTTATCCCTTCTAAAATAATTTGGTTTGAGATAAGATCAGCTTTTGTAAGAGGCGAATCATCCTCTTTGATCGTGATCCCAAGATCAGAACCATTATAAACTTCTAAAATTGCCTTACCGGCCAAGATCGCTATGGCCTTTATTCCTTCAATCATTAAAAAAACGTTTCATTAAATTAAGATCGGCTTCCTTCAATGGCGCATTTCTTTCGGGATGCCACATAATGCCCAATATTTTTTGTTGTGTGTTCTCCATCGCTTCAATAGTTCCATCTTCACACTTAGCCGATGCTACAAAGTTTTGAGGCACTTTGGTCACTGCATAGTTATGAAATGAATTTACTTCATTCATATCCATTAATTCCTTGTGATAAATAGATCCTTTGTCAATTAAGATCTTATGTTTTCCACCAACATGTCCTTGTTTGTTCGCAATAGTTCCGCCGAAATGCTCGGTCATTAATTGCATTCCTCTGCAAATTCCCATAATAGGGACATTATTTTTTACGGCTAAAGTCAGTAAATTTTTTTCCAGCTCATCCCTGATCAACGAATTTTCATCGTTAGACACTGTCGAAATATCGTTTCCCCCGGTCAAAATTATTCCGTCTAACTCTAACTCCGAAAAATACGCATTACAATCAAAATTAGACGGAATTATTATTGGAAGGAAATTCAATTTCGTAAATACCGCTGCCCATCTAACATCCAAGGCATCTCGTTTTTCAACGTATTCCAACGTATCGATGATCCTTTGCGTGATAATTATTTTTTTCATAACACTTTTGGAGGATTTAATTTCTTATCCTGATCAGCCTGTCTTCTTGCATCATCCCAATGAGGATATTCATTAAAGATCTTTTTTATTTCTTGAATAGAAGCAAAGTTAGGTTCTATTCTATTCAAACATGAATCTATAGTGTTTGTAGTATATAAATATTTTGAAGATCTAAGATCATCCATTAAAACTCGACTAGTTCTTACGTGATGAGCGTCCCAATAATTTTTAGCATCATTTGTAAACGTAGTATCTGCATTAAGATCATAAAATGGTTGTATGAGCGCGATCTTTTTTCTTAATCCCTTGTACGTATTTCCCAAACCCATATAATAGATCATGGCGGTATTCAATTTATAGTCGGGCGCAAAGATCAATCGTAATTTTATATTCTTATCTTCCAAATAAGTTTTGAATTCTTTTATTTTACTTAAACTATAATTCAACGACTCAGGATCTTTAAAACTTTTACTGCCGTATAAACGTACATCGGCATAATTTAAAGTAAGGTAACTAGTAAGTGCATTTATAAAATCGTAGTTTTTATCTAATAAGTAATGATTTTGTGTACGCGTTCCATTTTCATTGAATTGTTGAACCCATTCACTATTTTTTTTACCCCCAATCCAATAAGATGCGGCATCGCTAAGCGCTTGGTTGGTGAAATATTGATCAAAAAAATCGATCACTTTATTATTCAAGTTCACAACGCGTTTAGAATAGTATTTTTCCGGATTCCTTGAAGGATTGAACGAATAGAAAGAGAGAAAAAAGAAGATCTCTTTAGGTTGCTTCTCTGCTAATAATTTTCCATACTCCACTTGTTCTTCAATTGTAGAGCTTTCGATACCCATACTAAAAACACTCGAACTATCGTTGAACATGTATCCAATATCATAGTAATTGATCGATGAAGAACCCAAAAAAGCATAATTAAGTTTATCATGTTTCTTCAGTAAATTATAAGGATACAGATGGAAATTTGGAGGTGTTTTGCCATAATAATCTTCTCTGATCAAATTATACGGGTCTGTTATGTACATAAAAATCGTATTAGGCACAACAAGTATCGCCATCATTAAAATTACCCTACCAAAGAATTTTTTCACTTATTTTAAAATTGAAAATAGATGAACTGTTGTCCATCATCTTTATATTTTCCCAAAGTTAATATAGACACAATGAGAATAACATAAAGAGCCCACCTTGTAATAGCAGGTTTTGTTATGACCCATGATCTTATTTTTTTATTTCTTTGGAAATATTGTACCATTTCGAGGACCACGATGGGTGAAATAAACGTTAAGAGCACCCACATACTCTTCGACATATACAAAAGTTGTAACCTCATGTTGTTTGTATTCAAGATCACATTGGACATGTCTTGTTTAAAACCACTAACTATTGATCTCACAATATAAAAAGCATCGTGAATATTATTGGCTCTAAAAAAGATCCAACCAAAAGCCACTAAACAAAATGTTGTGAAGACCTGACTTGCTCTGTAAGCAAATGGAAATTTTAAAATGCCGATCGCTTCGTTCAATTTACTTCGCATTTTAGCTGTGATGGAACCGAAAATAAGATAGAATCCATTAAGAGCTCCCCAAAAAATAAAGGTCCAATTTGCACCATGCCATAAACCGCTTATTAAAAACGTAATGAATAAATTATAATAGTTCCTGAGTTTAGAAACTTTATTTCCACCCATTGAAATATAAACGTAATCCTTGAACCATGTCGACAAAGAAATATGCCAACGTTTCCAAAACTCTGAAATTGATTTAGAATAATATGGTCTATTAAAATTACTCATTAACGTAAAGCCCATTACTTGAGCCGAACCAATAGCAATATCTGAGTACCCCGAAAAATCACAATAAATTTGATAGGTGAAAAAAATAGTGGCCATAATTAAAGGCACGCTTGAATAGTGATGTGGGTCTCCGTATACTTCATTCACATAAACTGCTAATCTATCTGCTATCACCACTTTTTTAAACATTCCCCAAGCCATTAATTTTAATCCATCGGTAACTCTTTGGTATTCGAATTTGTGCTTTTCGTAAAATTGATGTAAAAGATTTTGTGGTCTTTCAATTGGTCCTGCAACTAATTGTGGATAGAACATCACATATAATGAATAGATCCCGAAATTCTTTTCGGCTTTTTGATTTCCGCGATACACTTCAATAACATAACTTAAACTTTGAAACGTGTGAAAGGAAAGTCCGATCGGTAAAATGATACTTAAAGATTCTATCGAATAGCTCCAATGAAAGAACTTTGCGACCCGATCCATGTTTGTATTGAAAAAATTGAAG
>JAHEYC010000080.1 GCA_023251775.1 Sphingobacteriaceae bacterium
CTAAAAATTCAAGATGAATACGCCAAAAAAGCAGGAAGAGTGGACAAAGGCGTGCATCGCCAGAGTATTTGGGTGCTTTGGAGGACAGCCATGCCAAGTATTTTAACAGAAATTGGCTATCTCACCAATCCTTTAGAAGAGGAGTTTTTAGCGAGCGAAAAAGGACAGGATTATATCTCAAAATCTATTTTTAGAGGCTTGAGAAAATACAAAGATGAGTTAGAAGGAAACAAAAAAGAATACGATGATGATATTGAGAATCAAACACCACTTGAAAATGAAAATATAAAAGCGGGACATTATATTGGTGAAAAAGCAAAGGATGAAGAAGATGAAGTGGACGATGATGCAACAACAACCGCAAAAAAAGATACTGCTACTACTTCAAAAGTAATTAATAAAGATTCCACCATTTATCATTTAGTGGATGATAATAAGGGGATCATAGGAATTATTGATAGTTCAAAATTTGAAAAAGCAACAGAAACAAAAACTACCTCTGTAAAAACTCCTGCACAGCGAACCAAGGAGATCAAAGATTCACTGGCAAAAATTACAGCCCGCAATAAAGAAGTAAAAGATTCGCTTTCAAAAATAAATGCAGCACGTTTAAAATTCAAAGCCGATTCAATTGCTGCGGCTAAAGCTGAAGCTGATAAGTTGAACAAAGTAAAAGCGGAAGAAAAAATAAATGTTGTTTTTAAAGTTCAATTTGCGAGCAGCGAAACCGCATTGAATTTGAAAGAGAAACGTTTTGCCGCTATTAAAAATGGTTCTTACTACAAAGTTGCTACCACTTATAAATATACTTCCGGTAATTTTCCAAATATGACTGAAGCAAGCGCGCATCAAACCATATTGCGGGAGAATGGCTTTAAGGACTGCTTTATAGTAGCCTTTAAGAATGGTGAACGCATTGATGTAAATGAGGCTAAACGCTTGTTACAGCAATAGAAAAGAAGCCATAAATGTTGTATCTTTGTTTGCCGTGAGAAATTCGCTTTATATCTTATTTTTATTAGGTGTTTTAGTTGCTTGTAAAAAAAAGGAACAGGAAACGCCTATTGATCCAAATACAGGTTGCAGCAATTGTTTGCCAAGTTATGCCACAACATTTAGCGGCATATTTAAAGCAGGTTCTTATACCGTAACCGGAGCTGCCATAACTTCTACGATCAATAATCGCGTGAGTGCATTTTTTAGCAACACGGTGGTAACAGTTCCCTCGGTTGCAAATTCAATAACTGTAAGTAGTGTTTTCTTTAATGCCGACACACTTAAGTATTCCGGAGCTCCTTATTATTATACTAATCTTTCTAATGTTGTGCTTAGTCCGGTAAGTTGGACCGTTAACGGAGTTTCGCCTATTCCATCATTTACATACAAGAATTTAAAAGAGAAGCCGCAGTTTGGTGCCATCACCGCATGGCCTGATACGATCAGCAGGAATATTGGATTTACATTTTCTATTTACGATCTTAATTTTATTACAGCAGCTTCTGTAATTATTTCTGATGGTTTACCAATTCCAAATGTTAGTACAAAAGCCTTGGGTTTAGGATCAGATACACTTACGTTTAGTTCGGCAGATCTTAGTAGCATGAGCACTTCCACAAATGCTATTATTACACTTATCATGGAAAATGCGCACGCGATAAAAGTAGATGGCAAAGATTTTAAAATGAGTAATGAATCGAGTTACTCCCGCAAAATCGTGATCAAGAATTAATTTCCCTTACAAATTATACCGGAATCCCAGATCAACGATCACAGAAACACTATGGTTAAGTCTGTTAATTTTATCATAAGAAAGATAATACCCGGGTGAAATACTAATACTTGCATTTAAATGCTTGAGAACTTTTACTTTTTTAGAAATTCGCATATTAACCGTACATGGAATATAAGCGTATCCAATAAATCCAACTAGTTTTAACGACGTTTTGTTATACGTTCCATTCTGAATTGTAAATTGCTGGGAATTTAACTTATCGTAATAGGATTGCGGATAATTAGGCGCAACAATATAGGTGTGAGAAAAAATAGAATTTAGACTTGTGAATTTATAGAATGATGTGATCCCTGGTGAAATCCCTAAACCCATTGATCCCCAAAATCGTTTTCTTTTATTGGTATTAAATGCAAATCCTAAAGGTATCGTTATTTGTTTACTAGTTAAGGTAAAAAAATAAATATCCTCATTTCTATTTATTTCATACATCATGCCCGAACCATTGGAAACTACGCCTAAGGTATCGTAATTTGTCTTTGAAAAAGTCGAATAATTTATCCGATTGGTATTAAGATATAATCCAAAGAAAAAATCAATTTGGTATTTTCTTTTTTCTGTAAGTGATGTGAATATTTTAAATCCACCACCGCCATTGTAGTTCCTTAGATCAGTTCCTATGGATGAAGAGTCATATCCAGTCAGATTAGCATTTAAAAGACCGTCATCATTTACAAACTTTTTTATTTGCTGTCGATAAATAGTATAATCATTATGATAGGTAAAAAGTTCATGCAAATCAACTTGTACCGCGGAAAATTTTAATGATGATACTGAATCACTTTGGCCTTTACCATTCACACAAACAAGGATCATTATAAGGACCAAAAGTTTTTTCATTTCAATTACATTTCTCTTTTTGAAGATAGTAATTAAATTTTGCCTTTACAAATTATATCTGAATCCCAAATTTGTTACCATGGCAAAACCTTGGTTGAGTTTGTTTATCTTATCAAACGATAAATAGTATGCAGGTGCAATACTCATGTTCGCATTCATATGTTTCAGAACTTTTATTTTCTTCGACATGCGCAAACTTACGCTGGCAGGAATAGAAACATATCCAACAAAACCAACCTGTTTTATTTTTTTGCTATACTGCGACAGAAGTTCGGTAGAAGTTTCGCGCGGACCAATACTATAATAACTTCCATTAGTTGGTGCCGAAAGATAAGTACTTGTTATCAAAAAATTATTGCTGTTATAACGGTAATTTGTACGAATGCCCGGCGCAGCACTTATACCTACAGAGGCCCAGATCCGTTTTTGCTTATTAGTATTTATGGTAATTCCCATAGGTATGATCACTTGCTTACTCGATAAATTGTAGAAATAAATATTTTCCGTCTCTTTTATTTGGTATATTTTTTTTCCGCTCGAATTTGAGAACGAATCAACCGTTTCAAATGCTTGCTGAAAATAATTGGCCGTACTGCTACAACTTCCACCATAATACATTCCTAAATACACATCTCTTTCGTATCTTCTTTTTTTAGAGAAAGTTCCATAAACTTTGAATCCTACAGTACCATTAAAATCGATCGTTGTGCCGTTTGACCATGAAGAATAACCGCCATAGTTAATTTGCGAAAGCGGATCATCACTCACGTATTTCATTATTTGTTGTCTATCGAGTTTAAATCCACCAAAATTAGTGACGCCGTGCAGATCAACCTGCACTCCCGAAAATTTAAGTTTCGGTGTTGAATCGTTTTGGCTTTTACCTCCCATAAAAACCAAGATCATTGATAAGACCATTAAATTTTTCATGTTATTTGTATTAATTGGTTAGGTAAAAATGGCGATATGTCTTGCTTTTTATTAGAAACGCAAAAAGTGTTAATTTATTGTATAAGGATAAATTTAATGCGCCTCCAACCAGTTCACGCCTACTCCCATGCCCACTTCCACCGGTACTTTTAAAGGCAAAGCATCTTGCATTAATTTCTCAATGATGGGTTTTACCTTTTCTAATTCGGGCTTGTAAACATCAAATACTAATTCATCATGCACTTGCAAAAGCATTTTTGTTTTGAATTTTTGTTTCTTGAGTTCGTTATGAATATTAATCATGGCGATCTTTATCATATCGGCAGCGCTTCCTTGAATTGGGGCATTGATCGCATTTCGTTCGGCAAAGCCACGCACGGTTTGATTTTGTGATGTGATATCACGCAACCAACGTTTACGTCCTAATAAAGTTTGCACAAAACCGTTCTCGCGTGCAAAATTTATTTCATTGTCCATGTATTCTTTTATAGATGGATATTCTCTAAAATAATTATCTATCAATTCTTTTGCTTCGGCGCGAGGTATGGCTAAATTTTCTGATAATCCAAAAGCTCCTTGTCCGTATATAATTCCAAAATTCACGCTCTTTGATTTATAACGCATTTCTTTTGTAACATCACTTTCTTTAACGCCAAATACTTTTGCCGCAGTTGCAGTATGAATATCTTTTCCTTTTTTAAATGCGTCGCACATATTCGGGTCGCCGCTAATGCTCGCAACAATACGCAATTCTATTTGCGAATAATCGGCGCTTAATAAAATATGATCTTTATCGCGTGGAATAAATGCTTTACGTATTTGCCTTCCTCTTTCGGTACGAATAGGAATATTTTGCAAATTCGGATTATCACTGCTTAAACGTCCGGTAACCGCCACTACTTGATTGTATGATGTATGAATATGTCCCGTTTGCTTATTTACCAATTCAGGAAGCGTATCAACATACGTGTTCTTTAATTTATTCAATTCGCGGTAATCCAAAATTTTTGCAACAATGGGATGAAGATTCTCTAGTTTTAATAATACATCTTCGCCCGTTGCATACTGACCGGTTTTTGTTTTCTTGGCTTTATCCGAGATCTTTAGAACATCAAACAATACATCGCCAACTTGTTTAGGTGAGGAGATATTAAATTTAAATCCGGCGTGCTCGTATATTTCCTTTTCTACACTTGTAATATCTATTTGTAATTGTGCCGAAATATCTTTTAGTGTATTTACATCCAAATTAATTCCTTCACGTTCCATATCTGCCAATACAGTTATCAAAGGAGCCTCTACATCTGTATATAATTTCTCAGTTTGTGTTTCTTTTAATTTTGGCTCAAATACATCCTTCAATTGCAAGGTAATATCCGCATCTTCTGCTGCATATTCTGTTATCTTATCCAAAGGTGCCTCACGCATGCTGGTTTGATTCTTCCCTTTTTTACCAATGAGTGTTTCAATACTAATTGGGGCGTAATTCAAATACGTTTCGGCTAATACATCCATACCGTGACGCATCTCAGGCTGAATTAAAAAATGTGCCACCATGGTATCAAATAATTTATTTTTTATTTGAATGCCATAATTCATTAGGATGTGATAATCGTATTTGATATTCTGTCCTATCAATGTTTTTTTCTCGTCATTAAAAACTGATGCAAATTTTAAAAGTAGTGTTTTAGCTTTTTTCTGATCATCACTTACCGGAACATAATAGGCCTCGTGAGCTTTTATACTAAACGATAATCCAACTACTTCTGCTTCCAAAGAATTTAATCCTGTTGTTTCAGTATCAAAACAAAATTCATTGGCTTTCTCTAATTTTTGTATCAACTTTGCAATATCGGCATCACTCTCTACGGTAATATAGGTATGAGGAATATCATTTACCGTTTTGTAATTTGTTTCGGGATTCTCATCTGCCACTTCAGCTGCAACAGTGACACTAAAAAATTCGGAAGTACTAAACAGATCGCCTTGTCCGTTTGAAGCTTTTGGCTTGAACGCTTCTTTAGTTGTACTAATGTTTTCGCTTCCGCCAATATCTTCTCCTAAAATATTTTGAGCAATGCGTCTAAACTCTAATTCTTTGAATAGTTCGCGCAATGCTTCGGTATCGTAAGGTTTAATAGCTAAAGAAGCTTCATCAAATTCAACCGGACAATCCAAAATAATAGTTGCTAGTTTGCGCGATTGAAATGCAAGCTCTTTGTTGTTGTCAACTTTTTCTTTTAGTTTCCCTTTTAATTTGCTTGTATCTACATATAAATTATCAATAGAGCCGTAATCTTTCATCAATTGAATGGCGGTCTTCTCGCCAACACCCGGTATGCCCGGAATATTATCCGAAGCATCACCCATCAATCCCAAAATATCAATTAATTGTTTTACATTCCTGATCTCCCATTTTTTGCAGATCTCTTCTTGTCCTAATATTTCGGCGCCATTTCCCAAACGCGCAGGCTTATAAATAAATGTATTTTCATCTACTAACTGACCATAATCTTTATCTGGCGTCATCATATACGTTGTAAAACCACGCTCTTCTGCTTTTTTTGCAAGCGTTCCGATCACATCATCTGCTTCAAAACCCGGTAAACCTATCACATCAATATTAAACGCTTTTATCAGATCGATCACATAAGGAATAGCAAGCCTAAGATCTTCTGGCATTTCTTCGCGATTAGCTTTGTAGGCTTCAAATTCGATATGACGTTGCGTTGGTGCATCGGTATCAAACACAACGGCGATATGCGTTGGTTTTTCTTTTTTTAAAATTTCGGTGAGTGTATTGCAAAAACCAAAAATGGCCGATGTATTTAATCCTTTTGAATTAATGCGTGGACTATTACTGAACGCAAAGTACGCGCGGTAGATAAGGGCAAATGCATCGAGTAAAAATAATTTCTTGTCTGTATCTTTTGTTATCATGTTTTTCGTCTTTAGCCACTAATTTCACGAATTAACGCGAAACATTAGTGTATATACTATATTCACTAATTAGAGACAATTAGTGCAATTCGTGGCTTAATTATTTTTCTTCCAATCGTTATATTTATTTATTACTTCAATAGCACTTTCTACATTTAATTTTTTGTCGCTATCGTTATACGCTTCTGCATATTCCTGACCATCTTTCATCCATTCTTGTAATTGCTTTTTGAATTTTCCTTCTTTTACATCGGTTAATTTTTTATCGCCTTCTCTGAACAAGAAATATTCAAATTCAAAACTTGCTTTATTCATCACCACAACTTCAAAAGCTCCCTTATATAAAAGTATTGATCCTTTTGTAAGTCGTTTATAAAATAATGCTTCATCATTTTTTGTGATCGATACAAAATGTTCATTGTCGAATCCATACGCTTTTACTTTCGCAGGCTTATAATTTTTTTGTGTGCCCGATGCATCCTTGAACGTTACTCTTGCATAATAATCTTGTTCTTTTTTTGGATTCATCTTTACTTCTCCGCGAAGTGTATCTCCTTTTTCGTTCACCAAATATCCCTTTGTAAAAGTTATTTGCGCCTGAGTTGTTGAAAAAGTAAAACCGGCCAGAAAAGCCGCTAGCAGTAGTTTATACCCGTTTTGTATCATCCTTTAAAGAAACCTATTTTTCAAAACAAACCCAAGCTTTGTTATAATTGTGTGAATAAATAAGTGTTGGTGTAAAGTGCCTAGTTTCAGGGTTATATAGCTTTCAATTATTCTTGATCTGCGGTGGTTCCTTCATTTAAAATGCATATACCTATTTTCATTCCTTTCGTTTATTATTCGTACAAAACACCTGATGTTTTTTGTTTTATATATTTAATTGATATATTTGATTTACAAAGAATTTAAAAACCATTAAACACAACCATATGAAGTTAACACGTTTTATCCTATTAATTTCCCTTGTATTTACCGGTTCTAAAATGTACTCTCAACAAGTTGATCCCTTAAAAGCGGATTCTTTAAAAGCCGACTCGATCGCAAAAGAAACATCAACATTTAAAATAACCGGTTATGTTGATTTTAATTATTTCAAAAATTTGAATGATCCTCGCTCGGGCAATAATACCGGGTTATCAGGATATGCAAGAGCCTTTGATCAAAAAGAGAATCAATTTCAATTGGGTTTAGCGCAAACTAAACTATCGTATAGCAGATACAAATCCGATGTTGTGCTCGATCTAACTTTTGGTCCACACGCCGATCTTGGAAATTACGGAAATGTTCTTGGCCCCTTTGGTAACGGAAAAGCAACAACTGCGCTAGCCATAAAACAAGCGTATTTCAATTACCGATTCACAAGTAAATTTACGCTAACAGCCGGACAGTTTGGTACGCATGTTGGGTATGAAGTTATTGACGCGCCAATAAATTACAATTATTCTTTATCAAATTTATTTAATAACGGTCCCTTTTACCACATAGGCATAAAAGGAAGTTATGCTGCATCATCCAAAGTAAATTTAATGGCAGGCCTTGTAAATAATTGGGATAATTTATACGATAACAATTCATTTAAAACAGTGATCGCGCAATTGAATTATAATCCAAATAAAAAAATGGCGATCTATTTAAATTACGTAGGAGGAAATGAAAATACACAACCGTATCCAAATACAAGAAAAGATTCGCTTCACGCCAAAAAACAGCTCTTAGATCTGGTAGTAACCTGGAATGTTACATCAAAATTTTATATTGGTCTTAATGTTGTTGGCGGCGCAGCTTCAGGTTTAGCAGTAAAGCCGGGCGATACAACAAATACACTTGTAAAAATGACGCATAATTGGGGAGGAGCTGCCTTGTACACAAACTATCAGTTCTGCAAATTATTTGGTTTAGGTATTCGTGCCGAATTTTTTGATAATACAGGAGGTGTAATGTATATTGGAAAAACAGATGTCAAATCCATTACTATAACTCCGCGTTTTTCTTTAGATAAAGATCATTTGTATATTAAACCTGAATTCAGAATGGATGTGTATAAAAAAATAGCTTATACAGGACCTGCTTCTGGAAATGTACAACAGTTTGAAGATTCGAAAGGAAATTATACTAAAAATTCACAGATAACTATTGGTGTTGCTTTTGTTTACGTTTTTAATTAACGTAGATCTTTTACTGTCCTGACCTTATACACGTACTTTTTTTTCTGTCCTCGTAATTATTTATTAACCTAAAACTAAAAACTATGTTTGACACAGGAACGACCGGCTTTATGCTTTTGGCAACAAGCCTTGTAATGCTCATGACGCCGGGATTGGCCTTTTTTTATGGAGGACTGGCAGGAAAAAGAAATATTCTCGGTATTATGATGCAAAGTTTTGTATCGATGGGAATTACCACTATTATGTGGTTTGTATGCGGTTACTCGCTTTGCTTTAGTGGCGATACCATGGGTGGATTGATCGGGAATTTAGATAAAGCGTTTATGGCAGGCGTAGATCTGAATACACCATTTCCGGGGAATACAAAATTACCGGAATTTGTTTTTATGGCGTATCAAATGATGTTTGCTATTATTACACCGGCGCTTATCACAGGTGCGTTCGTAAATCGCGTTACATTTAAATCGTATATTTTATTTTTGATCTTGTGGCAAGTGTTAGTGTATTATCCGTTCGCGCACATGGTTTGGGGTGGAGGATTATTAGCTAAGTGGGGCGTATTAGATTTTGCAGGCGGAATTGTGGTACATGCAACAGCAGGTTTTGCCGCATTAGCTTCGGTTATTTATGTTGGAAAAAGAAGAGATAAAGAATCACCGCCAAACAGTATTCCTTTAATTGCCATTGGAACAGGTTTATTATGGTTTGGTTGGTATGGATTTAATGCAGGAAGTGCCTTAGATGTAAATGCAGTAACCGGACTTGCTTTTTTAAATACCGATGTGGCCGCTTCGTTTGCAGCAATTACATGGTTGATCATTGAATGGTACTTACAGAAAAAACCAAAGTTCGTTGGTTTATTAACGGGTGCAGTGGCAGGACTTGCAACTATAACACCTGCAGCAGGATTTGTAACATTGCCTTCGGCTTGCGCCATTGGTATTGCTGCAGGAATAGTTTGTTATATGGCAGTTCACTTAAAAAACAAAATGGGTTGGGATGACGCACTTGATGTTTGGGGCGTACATGGAATTGGTGGATGTTTAGGAACAATTTTATTAGGAGTGTTTGCAACAAAAACAATGAATGCTGCCGGCGCTGACGGATTAATTGCAGGCGACGGAATGTTTTTTGTGAAACAATTAGTTGCAGTAGTTGGCGCATGCGTTTATGGTTATGTATTTACTTATGGCATGTTAGCTTTAATAAATAAAATAACTCCTGTAAAAGTTACAGAAACCGATGAAGATAAAGGATTAGATGATTCACTTCACGGCGAAAAAGCATACGACGAAGGCGTTCTGTAAAATTAAATTACTATAGTTTAAAACCCCATCATTAAATTGATGGGGTTTTTTTATTAGGTAGAATATTTACTCTGATTTGACTCCATGACCTCCGTGCTTATCTCTGTGAGCTCCGTGGTTAAAAAGGGGGTCTGTATCTTTTTTAAACCATATGATTATATATGTATGCGGATCGTGTTTCTGATAACCTTCATGATGTTTAGTTTAATTAACAGTAAAGCCCAGAGCATTTACGATCCTGCAATAGCGCCCGACCCATGCAGCTCATTTTCTAAATTCCATACGGCCCAAAAAAGACCAATTGCCTACACGTATGTAAGAGAAAGTGATGTTGCATGGGAAAAGCGTATTTGGCGCGATATTGATCTAAGAGAAAAACAAAATTTAAAATATTATTATCCCATTGAAGTAAATCAATGTGTGCATTCGTTATTTCAAACATTAAGTTCGGGAATTTTAAAAGGAGAGATCGTTGCTTTTAAGGATGAAGAATTTATGGTGCCGATGGAAAGATCAGAAGTTAGAAAATTACTTGTGAAAGGAGATACGATCACACGAATAGACATCACCGCCGAGGGTGAAGAAGTTCCAACCAAAGTTTGGGCAGTAGATTCTACAAGCATTTATAAAAGCATACAACGCTTTCGCTTAAAAGAAGATTGGTTCTTTAATAAAGAGACCTCAACCTTAGATGTTCGAATAATTGGAATGGCAGCTTACGAATATGTGGAAGACAAAGAAGCGTACCGAGAATTATTCTGGGTTTATTTCCCTGCTTGTAGAAACACCTTTGCATCTACCGCTGTATACAATACGCGTAACGATAATGAATACCGAAGCTTTGATGAATTATTTTGGAAACGCGATTTCAGCAGCGTGATCATAAAAGAATCGAATGTATATGATCGCTACATTATTCAATACGAAAAAGGGATTGATGCCTTGTTAGAAGCGGATGATATTAAAACAGATCTGTTCAATTGGGAACATGATCTGTGGAATTATTGATCTTGTCCCGTAGGGACAAACTCTCATTAGAAACATATTCAAAAAAATAATAGAGCTCCGTAGGAGCGGCCTCTTTAAGAGGTCACCCCTACGGGGTTCTATTTCAAATAAAAATTACGTTCTAATGAGAGTTGGCTCCTACGGAGCTACAAGATCTTAAGTCCCGAAGGGACGACATATGGTAAAACAAAATACAAGGGTACAAAAAAGCCCCGTAGGGGCGACATATTGGTTGGTGAAATAATTATTCGTTATAGATAACTTCAAGAAGGGTTTGTCCAACAGCTTTTAATGTGTTCTTATCAATGGTTTTGATATCATCGCTGTTCTTGTGGTGATGTTCAAAGAAACTATTTTTGTATCCATCGTAATGTAAAATATCAATGGTTGGTATTTGCGCGATCTTATTAATAAAGGTGTGATCATCGGTCATTTCGCCCGTTTCTTGATCGGTAAAATATTCTGCAGCACCGCTTAACTTCGCGGCCTTCCACACTTTTGTAACAACATCGTTAGCATAAAATGTAGAAATTTCTTCTTTCGGAAAACGCGCGTCCTTTGCTCCTACCATGTCCAATAAAATTCCATAGTTAGCTGTGTATCCTACTTTATGTGGATTCTTGCTCCAATGTTGTGAACCTAAACACCAAGTGTCAGGCATTCCACCATTATCGCCGTAATCTTCAAGATCAAATAATACAATATCAATTCCAACAGATGGAGCTTTTGTTTGGATGATGCGAGCAATTTCAATTAATACCCCTACTCCACTGGCACCATCGTTAACACCGGGACAAGGATTCGCTCTCAATTTTGGGTCTGATTCTTTTTCGCTGAACGGACGGCTATCGTAATGCGAACAAAGCAAAATTCTTTTTTTATTTTGGGGATCGAATGATGCGATCACATTTTTAAGTAACCACTTTTTTCCATCATACGTAGTTGCACTTGCCGCCTGAACCAAAACCTGTGCACCATATTTTTTGAATTCATTTTCGTAATAAGCAACCACATTATCGTGCGCTTTGCTTCCGGGGTTGCGCGGACCAAGATCGGCCTGATACTTTACAAATTTAAAAGCGCTGTCGGCATTAAAATTAGGAGGAGCAACACGAGGTTTTGTTTCAACTTTAGGTTGTGTTGTATTAGTATTATCGGTAGTTGTGTTTGTATCATTAACCGTTTTCTCCGGTCCACACGAATAAAATAAAACAAGGGTAATAAAAAATATGGAAGTTCTTTTGATCATTCAACATTCATCATTAATAATTCAAAATTATATTGTCCAAGTGCTTCCCTCTTTACCATCTTTTATTTTTACACCGGCAGCAACCAATTTATTTCTTAACTCATCGCTCAATTGAAAATTCTTATCGGCTTTTGCTTTAGCACGCATTTCTAAAAGAACATCCACTACATTGTTCAATACCGTTGCAGCTTCACCGCTATCTTCTTCAAATTTCACACCGCAAATATCCACTAAAAAAACTTGGAAGATGGTATGTAAAAGATCAATATCAGCTCGTGTTAAGGATGATTTACCATCGTTGGTAGAATTAATTATTCGTGCTGCATCAAATAATTGTGCCATCAAAACAGATGTGTTCAAGTCATCGTTCATGGCATCATAACATGCTTTTTGCAAGGCTGCAATATTTTCGGTCGACTTATCTGATGCTTTTAATGTGCGTAATGTTTTGTAGGCTTCGTGTAAACGATCAAATCCGGTTTCGGCTGCCGTTAATGCCTCATTACTAAAATCCAAAGTGCTGCGGTAATGTGTTTGCAACATAAAAAAACGTACTACCATTGGACTATAACCTTTGGTAAGTAAATGATGTATGCCGCTGAACAGTTCGCGAGGTAAAAAACTATTCCCTAAACTCTTGCTCATTTTTTGTCCATTCACTGTTAGCATGTTTGTATGCATCCAATATTTGGCGGGTTGCTTTCCGCAATACGCCACATTCTGTGCAATTTCATTCGTGTGATGTGTTGGTGCAAGATCCATTCCGCCACCGTGAATATCAAAACTCTCGCCTAAATATTTTGTGCTCATAGCGCTGCATTCAATATGCCAACCCGGAAATCCTTGACCCCATGCACTGCGCCACTGCATCAAATGTTCAGGCTTTGCTTTTATCCACAATGCAAAATCTAATCGTCCGCGTTTTTCATCTTGTCCGTCAAGGTCGCGAGTGCCTTCTAAAAGATCTTCTAATTTTCTTCCGGTAAGTGCAGTGTAATTATGTTCTTTCGCAAATTTTTCCACATCAAAATAAACAGTACCATTTGATTCGTAAGCATATCCTTTTTTAATAATGGTTTCTGCAATTTCTTGTTGTTCGATAATATGTCCTGTTGCACTTGGCTCAATGCTTGGCGGTAAATTATTGAACTGACGCATCACTTCACGAAAATCAACGGTGTACGCTTGTACAATTTCCATGGGCTCTAATTGTTGCAGTTTTGCTCTCTTGCTAATTTTATCTTCTCCAACATCACCATCTCCTTCCAAATGCCCTGCATCGGTAATATTTCTTACATAACGAACTTTATATCCACAATGCAATAAATAACGATAAACAAGATCAAACGAAATAAATGTGCGACAATTTCCTAAATGCACATCGCTGTAAACGGTTGGTCCGCACACATACATTCCAACGTAAGGCGGATGAATAGCTTTGAACTCTTCTTTTTTGCGAGTTAAGGTATTATATAAAAAAAGCGGTTGCATAGGATTGTAAATATACGATAAATAAAAAAGACGGAAATACTATCCGTCTTCTTTAATATATATTATGAATGTTTTTACTTGTCTTTCTCTATAGTTCCGTCGCCAACGTAAATTCCATCTTTATAGATCGCCACACGGTTAAGAAGGCCATTCTCATCATAGATGAACGCTTTGCCTTCCATTAAACGGTTATCTTTAAAAGTTCCGTTCTTGCTAACTTGTTTGTTCTTGTTATAAAGGATATGCTGGCCATTTAATGCAGTTACAATATTATTCTTGTTGCCACCCACGCCCGCAGTTACGATCTCTTCTTTTTTGATCTCGGTAAGCGATTTGCTTGGAGCAAATTTGGCAGCATCATCTTTTTTAGCCACTTCCTTTTTTGCATCAAAGGTTTTAATGCTGGCTACATCTACTTCGCCATTATTATAATTCTTTACCGCTTTAATATCTCCGCTCTCGTGAAACTCTTTTATTTGTCCGGCCTCTTTTCCATTGGCAAAATTTCCTTCAACAGCTACTTGACCATTATCGTATTTGTATGTTTGAACGCCTTCACGTTTTCCGCCTTCATTAAATTTGAAATCGTGTTGTACCTGCCCGTTCTCGTAATACAATTTATAATTCCCTACCCATTTATTATTCTTCCAATTTCCTTCTTCTTTTTTATTTCCGTTCTCGTAATACATAATAGCGTATCCATCAGGGCGGCCATTTTGAAATACTAATTCATTCTTTTTATTTCCGTTGCAATAGTATTCGTTCCAATTTCCAACTTTACGATTTTCTTTGTAAGCACCTTCTTCAATTTTTTGTTCAGGTTTAAAACAACTGGTTGGACTTGGTTTGTGTTTTCCCATCAAAACCCATTTGCCTTGTTTTTTGCCAACTTGATCAATAAAATTAATGGTGTCTTTAGAATTTGGTAACAACTCGAACGATTGCGCATTTGCTGCACAAGCCGAGATCAAAAAAATGGAAGTTATAAATTGCTTCATTTCAATTAGTTGTGCCAAAGCTAGTTTTAAAGCCTTTTAGAACCAAAAAATTTAATCGAAAAAAAGGAGGCTTTAATCTAAAAAATAAAAAATCCCGTCAAGGTAAACCGAGACGGGATCTTTTGAAATATACTTTAAATAAGCTTAGTTTTCGATTTGGGTATCACCAACATATATACCGTCTTTATACATCGAAACACGGGTTAAGATACCATCTTCGTCATAAATATAAGCTTTACCCTCCATTAAACGATTATCTTTAAATATACCGTCTTTGGTGATCTGCTTACTCTTATTATACAAGGTGTATTTACCATTTAAGATAATTGGGCCTTTCTTAGCAACTGCTTCGTTTGGTTTCTCATCAGGCTTAACTTCAATTTTTGGTGCATTGTCCAAAGGATTGTCTGATTTCTTAACCAAAGGTTTTTTAGGTTGAAATTCTTTTATCGTAGCAACATCCACATTTCCTTCTGCATAATTCTTCTCTGCTTTGATATCGCCATTCTCATAGTACTCTTTTATAACTCCGTTTTCTTTACCTCCAACAAAATTACCTTCAATGGCTTTTTGTCCGTTATCAAAGAAATACGTTTGTGGACCATCACGTTTACCTGCAGCGTTAAATGCAAATTCGTGTTGCACTTGTCCATTCTCATAAAATAGCTTGTATTTTCCTACCCACTTATTGATCTTCCAATTTCCTTCTTCACTTATCTTTCCATTTTCGTGATACATACATGCGTATCCATCAGGGCGACCATTTACGAAGGTTAATTTGTTCTTCATATTTCCATTACAGAAATATTCGATCCACGGACCCGTTTTGCGGTTATCCACATATTTTCCTTCTTCTATCTTTTGTTCCGCCGTAAAGCATGTACCCGGCTTGTGTTTTCCTCTAAGAACCCACTTACCTTGCTTTTTACCCACTACATCAATCTTATTGAGAGTGTCGGTGCCAACTACCTCAAAGGTTTGCGATTGCGCAAAACTACTTAGGGAAACTGACAAAAATATTGGTAATAGTTTTTTCATGCTATATCAAATTTAATAATTGTTTAACATCGAGACACCTTTTTTAGCCTAATTAATTGATTTTATCGATGAGTGCTGTTGTGTACTTTGTCCTGCCTTATCTTACGGTAATACGACGTTAGGGTTACAAAAATTCACGATTTTTTGGCTTTTTAAGATACTTTAGTTTTTAGATTATTAAGCATTGAACTCACAAGTAATTCAAGATCGTACTTTTCCTTCCAACCCCAGTGTTTACGGGCCTCGCGGTCGTCGATGCTTTTTGGCCAACTGTCGGCAATTTGTTGTCGAAAGTCGGGTTTATATGTGATATTGAAGTTTGGAATGTGTTTTTTTATCTCTTCTGAAATTTGTTTAGGACTAAACGATAAACCAGATAAATTATAGCTTCCCCTTATGTTAATTTTATCAATGGGTGCATGCATGAGCTCAATAGTGGCTCTTATTGCGTCTTCCATGCACATCATTGGTAAAGTGGTGTTTTCGCTTAAAAAACACTCATAAGTACCGTTTTTAAGGGCTTCATAGAAAATATTTACCGCATAATCTGTTGTACCCCCCCCTGGAGCGCTCTTCCAGCCAATTAAACCCGGATATCTGATACTTCGCACATCAACACCATATTTTTTGAAATACCATTCGCACCAACGCTCGCCTGCTTGTTTGCTAATACCGTAAATAGTGCTTGGTTCCATAACAGTGTACTGAGGCGTGTTCTCTTTTGGTGTAGTGGGACCAAACACGGCAATAGAACTTGGCCAATAAATTTGTTTGATGTGTTTTTCTTTG
>JAHEYC010000134.1 GCA_023251775.1 Sphingobacteriaceae bacterium
GATGGTAATTACCGATCTTAACGCACAAATATTAGTTGCCGAAAGTGGTGAGGTGCTTTATCTAAAAAAATTGCCTTAGATTTTTTTAGCCACGAATTTCACTAATTTTCACTAATCTGTGTTTTTTTAATTACACTAAACTAGACACAAGCTGTGTTTGTTAGCACACACAGATTAGTGTAATTCGTGAAATTAGTGGCTTTTTAAATCCTTAGAGTGTTTCAAGCTTCTGTGCCATATCATACATCTTGGCCTCTTCAAAATAATTAGCCATTAATTGTATACCCATTGGTAAGCCATTGCTGTGTATGCCGCAAGGAACAGAGATAGCAGGAATTCCCGCAATGGGTGCTTGCACCGTAAAAATATCTTCCAAATACATTTTAATTGGGTCTGCACTATTTTTTCCAAATTCAAATGCTGTGCCTGGTGTAGTTGGTGTAATAATAAGATCGTAATGTTTTAAGATGTCGAATGTTTTTTGTTGGATCAGTCGGCGTACTTTTTGTCCCTTGGCATAATACGCATCATAATATCCTGCGCTAAGTACAAATGTGCCCAACATAATTCTTCGTTGTACTTCTTTTCCAAAACCTTCGCTGCGCGATCTCTTGTAAGTACTCACAAGATCAGTTGCATTTTTACTTCTGTATCCAAAATGCATTCCGTCAAAGCGCGATAAGTTTGAACTCGCTTCGGCAGTTGTGAGAACATAATACACAGGAACTAAATGATCCAAATACGGGAAACTAACTTCTTCAACGGTATGACCATCTTTTTTTAATTGCTCGATCTTTTTGATCACACATGCTTTTACTTCCGCATCAATTCCTTCGGCATACACACATTCTTTAATGTAAGCTAATTTGTATTTTTTAGTGGTCCCTAATTTTTCGCTGTAATTCTCAACAGGTTTTTGCGAAGCGGTGCTATCGTACGCATCATTGCCGGCAATTACTTCTAACACTAACGCATTATCCGCAACCGTTTTTGTAATAGGACCAATTTGATCAAAAGAAGAAGCATACGCTATCAATCCCCAACGCGAAACTCTTCCGTAAGTTGGTTTGCTTCCAACTGTTCCTGTAAATGAAGCAGGCTGACGAATTGATCCACCTGTATCTGATCCCAAAGCAATGTGACAAAATCCTGCAGCAACTGATGAAGCAGATCCGCCCGATGAACCACCGGGAACAGTTTTTTCATTTAATGGATTCAACACATTTCCATAAGCAGAATTTTCGTTACTGCTTCCCATTGCAAATTCATCGCAATTGCATCTGCCAATAATAATGGCATCTTGCGCTAGTAATTTTTCTACAACAGTGGAAGAATATAAAGATTCAAATCCTTCTAAAATTTTTGACGATGCCGAAACTTTATGTCCTTTGTAGCAAATATTATCTTTCAACCCAACAATAACTCCCGCCAATTTTCCGCCCTTGCCTTGTTTAATTTTTTCGTCAACCAACCTTGCTTGTTGCAATGCCGAATCGTTGAATACTTCCAAAAAAACATTCAGGTTCTTGCGCTTTTCAATTTCAGAAAGAGATTGTTCCACCAATTTTACGCAAGTTGTTTTGCCCGCTTTTAGATCGGCTTGTAATTGTTTGATGTTTGAGAATTGATACACTATAGGATTTGATACGAACAATAAAAGCGTTACTCCGTTCAGAATAACGCTTGAAATATGATCAGGTTAAATTATTTTTTTTCTATTTCAGAACTAGAACCTTCACCTTTACTGGCGTCTTTAAAGTCCTTAATTCCGCGTCCTAAACCTTTCATTAATTCCGGGATCTTTTTTCCTCCGAACATTAATAAAACAATTACAAGAATAATGATGATCTCAGGGGCTCCAAGTCCGCCTAAAATGCCTAAAATAAATGCTGGTGCCATGTTTCGTAAATTTTGATGCATAAAGGTACTCATTTTCTTGTTAAAACGCCCATTTTATCCGTATTTTGTGCTTAAAAGAAGCAAATGAAGCGTGTTTTAGCAGTATTGGCGGGCCTCGTAGTAGGGGTTTTGGTAATTTTTCTGGCTGAGGCTATTGAGATGGCCATTTTTCCTCCTCCGGCTAATTTTAACCCAAATGATCCTGAGCAATTAAAAGCGCTCATGGCGAATGCACCTGCACTATCACTTGTTTTGGTATTGATCGGTTATTTTTTGGGAGCATTTGTTGGAGGCATGGTGGCAACCACAATTATAAAAGGTACAACGTGGATGCCCGCACTTATTGTTGGAGCTGTATTAACTGTTTTGGGTCTTATTAATTTAATTGCAATCCCTCATCCCATTTGGTTCACTATTTCCGGTTTAGGTATTTATTTTGCGGGAGTTTTTATCGCGTTTTTAATGTATACAAAATTCAAAAAGCATGATCAAGAAAGTTGAACATATAGGTATTGCAGTTAAAGATATTAAAAATGCAAATGCATTATTCGCCAAATTATTTGGTAAAGACAATTATAAAATTGAAGCAGTAGAAAGCGAAGGTGTGAGTACTTCTTTTTTTATGTTGGGCGAAACCAAAATTGAATTGGTGCAAGCAACTTCACAAACCAGTGCCATCACAAAATTCATAGAAAAAAAAGGCGAAGGCATTCATCACATTGCTTATGAAGTAGACGATATCTACAAAGAAATAGAGCGTTTAAAAAAAGAAGGTTTTGAGATGATCAATCAGGAACCAAAAGAAGGCGCCGATAATAAACTCATTTGTTTTTTACATCCTAAAAGCACGAATGGTGTTTTAGTAGAGCTCTGCCAAGAAAAAAATAGCCACTAATTTCACTTATTAAAACAGATCTTACCGCACAATTAGTGCAATATGTTTTTATTGCACAAAGCCGTTAGAGAAAATTCGTGAAATTAGTGGCTTAAACGGAAAGTGATATACTTTATATCCTCACCCTTATCTGTAAATAATTTTTCGTAATGCGTTTTTATCGCCGTTAATTCTTTTCTGTCTTCCGGACAATTTTTATAAAGATCATTTGTATGCCAGATCAATTCGTGTTTGTTCTCAGCAATTACTTCTAAAGTATAGTCGTACAAACTCGTGCTATCTGTTTTTAAATGAATAATGCCCTTTGGTTTGATGATCTTTTTATAACGATCCAAAAATCGCTGATTGGTCAAACGTTTTCGTTCACGCGTACTTTGTGGTTGGGGATCGGGAAAAGTTATCCAGATCTCATCCACTTCTTCTTCAGCAAAACAATGATCAATAAAATCAATACGCGTTCTTAAAAAAGCGATGTTGCTGAGTGTATTATCCAGCGCAAATTTAGCGCCGGTCCAAATGCGATTACCTTTTAGATCAATACCAATATAATTTTTGTTTCTATTTGCCTCACCAAGACCCACCGTATATTCACCTCTACCGCAACCAAGTTCTAATACTAAGGGGTTCTCATTTTTAAAGAAGGTACTCCTCCACTTTCCCATCAATGCAAAGCCTTGTTCTTTTTGCTCATGGAAGAACGAAAAGCAATTCTCAAAACGCTCTATATCTGCAAATTTTTGAAGCTTATTGGGCATTTGTCTTTGTTTTTTTTGGTTTCCAAATATACACATTCAATTTATTCTTATCTTTAAACTTTAAATTATCGTACTCTATGAACTCTTTTAACAGAACAAAAATTGTTGCCACCATGGGTCCTGCTACCGACGATATTGCGGTACTCGAAGAAATGATCAACAATGGTTTGGATATTTGTCGTATTAATTTTTCGCATGGAGACTACAGCGCAGTTGAAAATACCATTAATAATATTCGCACGCTCAATCAAAAACTGAACAGACACGTTGGGATCTTAGGCGATCTTCAAGGACCTAAATTACGGATCGGAGTTATAAAAGGTAATGTGGTTCAATTAGAGAATGGAAAAGAAATAATCATCACCACCAAAGAGCAAGAAGGCGATGCAAGCCGAGTTTATATTACGTATCCAAATTTTCCGCAAGATGTTCAAGTGGGAGAATTGGTTTTGATAGATGATGGAAAGATCCATTTAAAAGTAATTGATACCAATGGAAAAGATGAAGTAAAATGTACTGTAATTAGTGGTGGTCCATTAAGTTCAAAAAAAGGCGTTAATCTTCCCAATACAAAAATATCATTGCCTTGTTTAACGGTAAAAGATATTCGCGATCTTGATTTTGCTTTAGAGCACGATTTTGATTGGATCGCTTTGTCGTTTGTTCGAAGTGTAACAGATGTTGTTGAATTAAAAGATATCATCAAACACAAAGGCAAACGCGCTAAGGTAATTTCTAAAATTGAAAAGCCCGAAGCTATTCGCGAGATCGATAATATCATTGACGTATCAGATGGCATTATGGTAGCGCGCGGAGATCTTGGTGTTGAATTACCAATGGAGCAAGTCCCGATGTTGCAAAAAATGTTGGTTAAAAAATGTGTCAATTTTTCTAAGCCCGTTATCATTGCAACTCAAATGATGGAAAGTATGATCACAAGCTTTACACCAACCCGTGCCGAAGTAAATGATGTGGCTAACGCCGTGATGGATGGC
>JAHEYC010000081.1 GCA_023251775.1 Sphingobacteriaceae bacterium
TAGTCGTTCGCGAATAAATATCAAATGAGATCCCGAATTCATTAAAGGCATCGCCCATTATTTTATGGTATTTATCTACCACTTGTTGAGGCGTTATCCCTTCTTTTTTTGCTTTGATGGTAATGGGAACACCGTGTTCATCACTGCCGCAAATAAATTTTACATCGCTACCAATACTTCGTAAATAACGCACGTAAATATCCGCCGGCAAATAGCATCCAGCTAAGTGTCCTATGTGAACAGGACCATTAGCATAAGGCAATGCAGCGGTTACAAGTGTACGTTTAAAAGAGTTCGGCATAAATTCGGTTAATAATAAAGCGTAAAGATAGTGATAAAAATTACTCTAGATCCATCTCAAGAACATCATTTGATCTTTTCCTATCGTCTTTTTCATTCATACGTCGTTGCTTTTCTTGACAAGAGGTCGCTGAGCTATTGTCTTCGAAAAGCGCCTTGTCTGAATGAAAAATACTTGAAAAAGCTCTAAAATATGTTCTTGAGATGGATCTATTTTTTTACCTTCGTACCAATAAAGAATGAAACAACCACCTTTTTTGAAAACCGGCGATACAATTCTTGTAATTGGTACCGCACGAGCTCGTAGTAGAGACCAACTTGAGCCGGCTCTTACTATTTTAAAAAGTTGGGGACTCAAAGCAGAATTAGGGAAAAATCTTTTCAAAAAACATCATCAATTCGCCGGTACCGACGAACAAAGAGCGGCCGATCTTCAATGGGCCATTGATCATAAAATAGCAAAAGCAGTTTTAATTGCAGGTGGTGGATACGGAGCTTTACGCATTATTGATAAGGTAAATTTTAATTCGCTTAAAAAAACTCCAAAGTGGTTTGTTGGTTATAGCGATACAACCATTATCCAAGCACGCTTACAAAAATTAAAATGTCCAAGTATTCACGGAACAATGGCTTTTCAATTTCCAAAAAATAAAGAAGCCACAAATTCCATTAAGAAATTACTTTTTGGAGAAAAAATAAATTATATCATCCCAAAAAATAAGCTCGATCGCCTTGGGAAAACAAAGGGAGAAGTTGTTGGTGGGAATCTTTCGTTGATCTATGCTTTAAGTGGAAGCGTGGATGATATTGACACAAAAAATAAGATATTATTCATTGAGGATCTCGACGAACAATTATATCACATCGATCGCATGATGATGCAACTCAAACGCAGCGGAAAATTAAAAAATTTAAAAGGTTTGATCGTTGGTGGCATGAGTGAGATGAAAGATAACGCCATTCCTTACGGAAAAACTGCCAACGAAATTATTCTTGATGCAGTAAAAGACTATAAATATCCTGTGTGTTTTAATTTCCCGGCCGGACATATCGAAAAAAATATGGCACTTTACCTTGGTAAAAAAGCAAAATTAAGCGTTGAAAAAAATAAAGTGACATTAAATTATTGAAAAAATGAATTGCAAAACAAAAGATGGATTGACCATGTATTACGAAGTGCAAGGCAATGTAAATGCTTCTGAAACTTTGATTTTTTTAAATGGATTAACACAATCTACTTTAGCTTGGTTCTTTTGTTTGCCTTTTTTTAAGGACAATTATAAAATTATTTTACTGGATTTTATTTTTCAGGGACAAAGCGATAAAACCGGCGAGCCAAGGGATTTTGACCAGCATGCATTGGATGTTATTTCTGTTTTGGATCATGAAAAAATTCAAAAAGCAACATTCATCGGGCTTTCTTATGGCAGTTTGGTAGCACAACATTTAGCTGTTGAACATCCGCAAAAAATAAATAAACTTATTTTAATTTCCACGTTCGCACACAAAACTCCCATGTTCAATGCCATTGAATTAAGTTGGTGGCGTTCGTTAGAGACAGGTGGTTATAGTTTAATGTTCGACAACATGATGCCTTACGTTTTGAGCGAAGATTATTTTAGTAAGCCCATTATCCCAATAGAAATGCTCAAAAAGTCGCGCGAAGATCTTAATCAAAATGCGCAAGCTATTTTTAATTTGATGCGCGCTACAAAAGATAGAGATGATTATCGACCCGAATTAAAAAAAATAAAAGCACCAACATTGATCATTCAAGGAGAGAAAGATACGTTGCTTCCGATCTATTTAGCAACCGAAGTTCAGAAGAATATTTCCGGATCAAAACTCGAAATAATAAAAGGTGCAGGACATACATTGAATCTTGAACGCGTGCCCGAAGTTTGCGCGCACATTTTAGTCTTCTTGAACGCTAAAAAATAACTCCATTTAAACAATTTTATTGTGTTATTTAATGTACTGACGGTCAGTAACTTAAATCGTTTCTGAAATGGTCCTTTTTTGGCTTTTTTTCGTATTTTCGTAATCCCTGAAACTTAACTATGAGTAAATTTAGAAGAGAGGATGCCCTTGAGTATCACACACAAGGTCGTCCCGGAAAAATTGAGGTAGTACCTACAAAACCTTACAGTACGCAACGCGACTTAACCATGGCCTATTCGCCCGGTGTTGCTGAGCCTTGTTTGGAAATTGAAAAAAATCCTGAAGACGCTTACAAATACACTGCCAAAGGAAATTTAGTGGCGGTGATCTCTAACGGAACTGCTGTGCTTGGTCTTGGCGATATTGGTGCACTGGCATCAAAGCCCGTAATGGAAGGTAAAGGCATGCTCTTTAAAATTTACGCCGATATTGATGTGTTTGATATTGAGATCGACACAAAAGATATTGATCAATTTGTGATGACGGTAAAAAATATTGCACCAACGTTTGGTGGAATAAATTTGGAGGATATCAAAGCGCCTGAGTGTTTTGAAATTGAACGCCGATTAAAAGAAGAATTGAATATTCCTTTGATGCACGATGATCAACATGGAACTGCTATCATCTCGGCAGCGGGATTGATAAACGCTGTTGAATTATCCAAGAAAAAATTATCGAATATAAAATTAGTGATCAATGGTGCCGGCGCTTCGGCAAACTCTTGTGCGAAAATGTACATTGCTGTTGGGGTGAAAAAAGAAAATATTTTGATGCTCGATAGCAAAGGGGTTATTCATGTTGGACGAACTGATCTTGACAAATACAAAACATTTTTTGCTTCGAGCAATACAAAAATAAATACATTGGAAGAAGCCATCAAAGGTGCCGATGTATTTGTTGGTTTATCAAAAGGAAATATATTAAGTAAAGAATTGGTAAAGACCATGGCAAAAAATTGCGTGGTATTCGCTTTAGCAAATCCTACTCCCGAAATTTCTTACGAAGAAGCTATGGCAGCTCGCACGGACATTATTGTGGCTACAGGACGAAGTGATAATCCAAACCAAGTAAATAACGTTTTAGGTTTCCCGTTTATTTTCCGCGGTGCTATGGATGTGCGCGCTACTTGCATTAACGAAGAAATGAAATTAGCAGCTACACTTGCCATTGCAGGTTTAGCAAAAGAAGCAGTTCCCGATTATGTGAATTTAGCTTACGGTTCAAAGAATTTAAGTTTTGGTCCTGATTACATTATTCCAAAACCAATTGATAATCGTTTGATATCAGCAGTATCTTCTGCCGTTGCAAAAGCCGCCATACAAAGTGGTGTTGCAAAAAAGATCATCACCAACTGGGATGCTTACATGGCCGAATTGGAAAATCGTTTAGGTAAGGATAATAAATTGATGCGAAGTTTGGCGAACAAAGCAAAAAGTAATCCTAAACGTGTTGTATTTACCGAAGCAGATACTTACAAAATTTTAAAAGCAGCGCAAGTAGTACGCGATGAAGGTATTGCTACGCCTATCCTTTTAGGAAAAAAAGAAAAGATCCACACCATTTCCGAAGAGAATCATATTGATCTTACCGATATGCTCATCATTGATCCGTACATTGAAGAAGAAGAACGCAGAAATGAATTTGGCGATCAACTTTGGCGAAAACGTCAACGCAGAGGTTTAACGCAATACGATGCGCGAAAATTAATGCGCGACAGAAATTATTTTGGTGCCATGATGGTGGAAAGTGGAATGGCAGATGCTATGATCAGCGGATTAACGCGAAAATACGGTCAGCCTATTCGACCTGCCTTAGAGATCATTGGTGTACAACCAAATGTTTGCCGCGTTGCAGGTTTGTATGTGATGATCACAAAAAAAGGTCCATACTTTTTTGCCGATACAACTATGAACGCCGATCCAACAGCAGAAGAATTAGTGGACATTGCAGTTCTTACAGCAAATACAGTGAAGCAATTCAATATCACACCGCGCATAGCGATGTTATCTTACTCCAATTTTGGATCCGCTGATGGAGAAGTTCCTAAAAAAGTTTCCAAAGCCGTGAGCATTCTTCACAAAAATTATCCCGGATTAATTGTTGACGGAGATATTCAAGCGAACTTTGCTGCAAATAATAGTTTGCTGCAAGAACAATTTCCTTTTAGCACCTTGGCGGATAAGAATGCGAACATTTTTATTTTCCCAAATCTAGCAGCAGGGAACATTGCTTATAAATTGATGCAAGAATTAGGTGGCGCGGAAGCAATTGGTCCTGTACTTATGGGATTAAGAAAACCCGTTCACGTTCTGCAATTAGGAAGCAGTGTTCGTGAAATTGTGAACATGGTAACCATTTCGGTGGTTGACGCGCAAAATCAAAAATAATTTGTTGAGAAAAAAGAAATGATCAGTTATATCAAAGGCCATCTTACTTCTAAAAATCCTGCTCAGGTCATCATTGAGAGCAACGGGATCGGATATGCGCTTTTCATTTCGTTGAATACTTATTCTAAGATCGTTGATCAAAAAGAAGTGCAATTGTTTGTTGAAAGCATTTATGTTCGCGACGATAATCCCAAATATTATGGTTTTGCCGAAGAAGATGAACGTGATCTTTTTCGTAAGATAATTTCGGTAAGCGGCGTTGGAGGATCAAGCGCGATTTTGATGTTATCAAGCTTAAGCACACCTGATATTGTTGGTGCAATTAACACTGCCAATGTTGCTCTGTTAAAAAGCATAAAAGGCATTGGCGAAAAGACCGCCCAACGCATTGTTGTTGATCTTAAAGGGAAATTAGGTAAACACGAAGGCGGTATATCAAGCATACTGGCCCCTTCGTACAATAAAAATAAAGAGGAGGCGTTAATGGCATTAACAACCCTTGGTTTCCAGAAACTTGCAGCAGAAAAAGCGCTTGAAAAAGCCATCAAGCAACAAGGCATTGGAACAGATAATGTTGAACTATTGATTAAGACCGCATTAAAGAATATTTGATTTTTGAGAGCATCTAACATATTTGGTTTTGTTGCATTAACAAGTGTTACTACATGTTTGTTCACGGTAATGGGTCACCAACCTAATGCCATGAATAATATTGAACTCAACAATGATCTTATAAAATACAAAGCAAGAACAGAGAATGTGTTGCCGGTTGATTCGCCAACAGATCCTATTGAACCTGTAGACCCGGATGATCTTCCATTTAAATTCAAAGACAATTCAGGCAAACCACCGCAGTACGATCCTAAATCAAAATTATACCTCGAAAATCCTTCGAATATAAAAACCGATATTGAGTACGATCAAAAAAATGGAACGTATGATGTATCACAAAAAGTTGGAGATAAAATTGATTACCGTCCTGATACCTGGATGACCCAAAAAGAATATCAAAACTACGCGTTCAAAAAAGCAGTTCGCGATTATTGGCGTTCGCGCGTTGCAGCCGATGAACTCAACACCAAGCCTCGCAAGAGCATGGTGCCTAAGCTGGAAGTGAACAGCGATCTGTTCGATAGGATCTTTGGCGGTAATACAGTTGATATTAAACCAACAGGTACAGCAGAATTAATTTTTGGATTGAACAGGAACAAAACATTGAACCCTGCAATTCCACAACGTCAACAAAAAATTACCAATTTCGATTTCAACATGCGCATTCAGTTGAATTTAATTGGGAAGATCGGTGATAAGATGAAGATCACCACCAATTACAATACCGAAGCATCGTTTGATTGGGAGAATCAGATAAAATTAGATTATACGGGTTACGAAGACGAGATCATCAAAAAAATTGAAGCCGGTAACGTTACAATGCCACTCAATAGTAGTTTGATAACAGGAAGTCAAACCTTATTTGGATTTAAAACAAAACTGCAATTTGGAAAATTAGATGTTACAACTGTGTTCTCACAACAACGTGGTAAAAAACAAGAGATCAATGTGCAAGGTGGTGCGCAAACACAAGCCTTTACCGTTAACGTTGATAATTACGAAGGGAATAAACACTTTTACTTAGGTCACTTCTTCCGAAAAAATTACGATGCATGGATGAACACCTTGCCCGTGATAAGCACGCCTATTGTAATTACAAAAGTGGAAGTGTATATCTTAAATCAAACCGGAAGTGCCGAACAAACACGTAACGTTGTGGCGTTTGAGGATCTTGGTGAAGATAGCGCCGATGTATTCTCGGGTTTAGCAGCATCAAAAGGAGGAAGTCTTATTATTCCTTCGTCGTTTGGCATTTACGATAGCTTAGGTGTTAATCCTGCCAATGGTCAAAATAATTTGTATTCCATGATCACCAATACGGTTAATGGTTTATTAAAAGATAGAGATGCGAGCAAGGCAGCAAGTACTTTACCGGTAACAACCATTGCTACCAATTCAAATAACTCCACAGGTCAATACATGATACAGGCGCGCGACTACGATATTATTTACAATGCGCGTCGTTTAAATCCGCAAGAATTCTTTATCAATAATCGTACAGGTTTTATTTCCTTGAATCAAACATTGAATAACGATCAGGTATTAGCTGTTTCTTATCAGTATACCTATAACGGAAAATTATATCAAGTTGGTGAGTTCAGCGAACAATATCCCGATAATACCAAATTACTCGTTTGTAAATTATTAAAAGGATCTGTGGTTAATACACGCTTCCCTTTGTGGAAGTTGATGATGAAGAACGTTTATTCCATTGGTGCTTTCAATGTGAATCCAACCGATTTCATGTTGGGAATTTATTATAATAATATCGAGACCGGTGTTGATGTTCCTTACATTCCACATGGTGCTATCAATGGTACACAATTGATCCGCGTTTTGAATTGCGATAAATTAAGTGTGAATGGCGATCGTGTTCCGGATGGCGTATTTGATTTTATAAAAGATTATACCATCAATCCAAATAATGGACGGATCTATTTACCAATGGCCGAACCATTTGGAAATGGTTTAAAGAGAAAATTCGATATCAATAACGATTTTCCCGGTGCAAATAAATATGTCTTCCAAGAATTATACGATTCAACACGAACTGCTGCAACATTCATCCAAGAAAAAAATCGATACAAGATCAAAGGAAGTTTTAAATCAGCCGCAGGATCCGAAATATCTTTGAACGCACTTAATATTCCGCAAGGAGCAGTTCTAGTTACCGCTAATGGTGTTCCACTTCAAGAGAATGCAGATTACACCGTAGATTATACATTAGGTCGCGTAAAGATCATCAACGAAAGTTTATTGAACTCAGGTGCTAACATAAAAGTTTCCTTAGAAAGTAATTCACTCTTTAACGTGCAACAAAAAAGTTTGATCGGTACTCGTTTAGATTATAAAGCCGGACGTAATCTTACCTTAGGAAGTACCATTATGCGTTTTAGCGAACGACCAATAACACAAAAAGTAAGTTTGGGTGATGAGCCTGTAAGAAATCTTGTGATAGGAGTGGATTATAACTACAAGACCGAACTTCCATTCTTAACTCGCTTGTTAGATAAACTTCCTTTATACAGTACGAAAGAAATGAGCAGCTTAACTACACGCGGTGAGGTTGCCAAATTATTTCCGGGAAATGCAAAAGCTATTCAACAAAATGGTGGTAATTCTTATATCGATGATTTTGAAGGATCCATTTCGCTTATCGATATTCGTAGTCCTTACGCTTGGATATTGGCAAGTATTCCGCAAGGACAAAAATCATTATTCCCCGAAGCAGCACAAGGAAGTACTATAACTCCGGGTTTGAACAGAGCGCGTTTCAATTGGTATAATGTGGATCCAATGTTCACTCGTACGCAAGGGCAAAACACAACGCCATCGTATTACGACAATAATGTTTTTTCAAATAACATGTGGCGTCAGGTTTTTGAAACTGAATTGTTCCCGGGTAAAACGCCGCCAAACGGACAGCAAGTTGTATTGCCACTTTTGGATCTTGGTTTTTATCCAACACAACGCGGTCCGTATAATTACGATGTATTACCTACAAGTGTATCAGGTGGTATAGATCCGAATGGTTTACTTTTAAAACCCGATACACGTTGGGGAGGAATTATGCGTAGGTTAGAGACCAACGATTTCCAATCGGCGAATATTGAATACATACAATTTTGGTTAATGGATCCGTTCAACGAAGATTACGATACAAAAACAGATCCTAACTTTGATAAAACACAATATCCTTCAGGTGATCTTTATATCAACTTAGGAAATATCTCGGAAGATATTGTGAAAGATGGACGCATGACCTATGAAAATGGTTTGCCCGGACAAAGCACCACCACGCAAGATCTTCCGGTAATTGCAACCGGAATTGCAAACGTTCCCGCTATTCCTCCTACAGTGAATGCATTCTCGTCGGATAACAACGACAGACCATATCAAGACGTTGGTTACGATGGAATGATAGATACAACCGAACAACGCGTTTTTGTTGGTCCTATCAACGATATTTCGGCAGCGTCTTTTAATGCAGCGGCGCCGGCAATTGCGTCGTTTAAAGCCGATCCATCGAGTGATAATTATAATTTCTTTAGAGATGATGATTATGATAGTGCACAAGATAAAACTATTGTGCGTTATTCGAAATATAATAATCCCGAAGGTAACTCACCAACAGAAGCGCAATATCAAAATGCAAATCCTAACGGAGGAAATTATTCAACCGCTGCGAGTAATGTACCAAACATTGAGGACGTGAACAGAGATAATACCTTAAGTGAAACGGAAAGCTATTATCAATACCGCGTTCATATCTCTAAATCGGATGTAAATCCAAGTTCGGTTGGTACAAATTATATTGTTGATGCGTTTGATGGTTCGGCTGATTTTAGCGGGATCAAAAAAACAGTGAAATGGTATCAATTCAAAATTCCTATCACACAATTCGAAAATACATATGGTGGAATTGAAGGATTTAATTCCATTCGTTTCATGCGTATGTATATGAAAGGATTTTCACGACCGGTGTTATTGCGTATGGCGCGTTTTGAATTAGTACGTAGTGATTGGAGACGTTACGCTTACGATCTTAAAAAACCGGGCGAGTATATTAAAACAGATGACAATTCAACTGCATTCGATGTGTCGGCAGTAAGTTTACAGGAAAATGGTACAAAAGTTCCTGTTAACTATGTGATGCCTCCGGGGATCAATCAACAACAAAATATTCAAACCACAAATTTGGTTCTGCAAAACGAACAATCGCTTCAACTCCGTATATGTAATTTAAAAGATGGTGATAGTCGCGCTGTATTTAAAAATGTGGAATTGGATACACGTATGTTCAACAACATTAAAATGAATGTGCATGCCGAAGCCATGAATGGAATTCCTTTGAACGACGGCGATCTTACATTGTTCTTTAGAGTTGGAACAGATTACAATAATAACTATTACGAGTATGAAGTGCCATTAAAATTGACGCCAAAGGGAAATTATGATCCGAATAGTACAGATGCTCGTGCTATTGTTTGGCCTTCGGAAAATGAGATCAACTTTAAGTTTTCGGATGTAACAAAACTTAGGAACGATCGAAATAACGATCCGCGTTTTGGATACTACAGCGATCTAAACAATTATACCAAACCATTTACCGAAAGTTTTGGCGGATACTCAATGACCATTGTAGGAAATCCAAATTTAGGAACTGTAAAAAGTGTAATGGTGGGAGTAAGAAATCCAAAGGACCCGGGAAATCTAACACATTGCGCTGAAGTTTGGGTGAACGAATTACGTTTGACGGATTTTAATAATAAAGGCGGATGGGCTGCAACAGGACAAATGCAATTAAAAATGGCCGATCTTGGTAATGCTTCCTTAGCGGGAACTTATTACTCGCCATTTTATGGAGGCGTTGAACAAAAAATAAACGAGCGCAGAAAAGAAAGTACAAGTATTTGGGATATGAGTACGTCTATCAATGCCGGAAAATTTTTCCCAACAAATTGGAAGATCACTTTACCAATTTATTATAATTACGGTAGAACAATTATCAAACCACTGTTTAATCCGCTTGACCCCGATATTCGCATGAAGGATTTTGAGAAGAATCAAAATATTGAAGATGGCAAGAAACAAGACATCATAAACCAAGTGGTAGATTATACCGAACGAAAAGGATTTAACTTGACCAATGTTCGCATTGATGGATTTAAACGTAAAGGTGCTAAACCTATGCCTTGGGATATAAGTAATTTTGCTACAACGTTCGCATTCACTCAAACATTTAAACGCAATATCAATATTGAAACAAATTTGGTGAAACAATATCGCAGTAACCTCACGTATCAATATAGTGTTCCGAAGCCGCTTATCATTAAACCATTCGCTAAAGTAAAATTATTCCAAAACAAATGGTTTGCCTTAATTAAAGATTTCAATTTGCAATTGATGCCAAATAGTTTTGGTGCAGGTGTTGACGTGACCAGAAGTTTTAGTTTATTAAAGAATAGAGATATCACCAGTTTCTACGCGGGTTCAAATGATTTTGCAAATCCGAGTTTATATAATAAGAATTTCTTGATCAATCGAACGTATAACATGCGTTGGGATCTTTGTAAATCTTTAAAATTTGATTTCACAGCGAATAACGAAGGAAGGATCTTTGAACCACAGGGCGATGTTACAAAAACCAATCAGCAAAAACGTGATTCGGTATTAAATACATTCATGAACGGTCGCGAAACTGTTTACGGAAAAGGAACAGCTAACGAACATAAGTTCAACGAGGGAAAATATGGCGCTAATCTTTCTTACCGTCAACAAATGAATTTGAATTATAGTGTGCCTATCAATAAGATCCCTTTGTTAGATTTTGTAACGCTGAGTTATAAATTTGGTGGCACTTACACTTGGAGTCGCGCGCCATTTGGAACACCAATTGATTCGCAATACATAGGTAATACCATTAATAATACCAACCAACATAATATTACGGCAGGTTTTGCCATGACCACTTTATATAATAAGATCCCTTATTTTAAAAAGATCAATACGGGTCAAACCGGAAAGCCATCTATGAAGATACAAGCGCCAACTAAAGCTAATACTACTGCGTTGACCGATAGTACTAATCCTAAAAAGAATGAGAGCTTCAAGGCCATTGGTGAATTTATTGCCCGTGGTATCATGATGGTGAAGAATATTTCGATAACGTATCAAGAACAAAAAGGACAAGCTTTACCAAATTTCATGCCGCGTTCAAATCTTCTTGGAATGGATCAATCCAATCAAAATGCACCCGGCTTTTTATTTACAACCGGATTGTACGATGCTACTATTAGAGAAACCAGTGCGAAGAACGGATGGTTATCAAAAGTGGAACATCAAACAACACCTTATATAGAAACAGAAAGTAAGAGCATCACTTATAATTCATCGATAGAACCTCACGGTAGTTTTAAAATTCAATTGACCGGTAATTATACCAAATCGAAGAATCTAAGTGAGTTCATGACCTATTCTCCAAATGATCCGAATTATGCGGAAACTAATTTTTATAATTTCCATCAAAGCACGAACGAAACAGGGAACTTCAATATCACAACATTTAGTTTCTTCCAATCACTTAAAGATGCAAAGCCAACGTTAGAATCGCCGTTGTTTGACGAATTTAAATTGGTACGTTTTGATCTTGCCAAACAATTGGGTCAAGAAAATAGTAATTCATTAGGCGTTCAAACGGTTAATACATCTTCGGGAACCTTAAGTTATGTGGATGGTTATAGTATCAATCAACAAGACGTTCTAATTGGTGCTTTTTATCAAACGTATACAGGAAATAAGATCAAGAATTATTCTACGCGAAATATCTTCCCAACTATTCCAATGCCAAACTGGACAATTACTTGGGACGGATTAGGAAAAATAAAAGGCATGCAAAAAACGTTCCGCTCAATTACAATTCGTCACGGTTACAAAAGCACATATAACGTTGCGGGTTATTCAAACAATTTATTGTTCAGCAGTGGAGGAAGTCAGATCACGCGTTCGCCGGTTGCAGATCCTGTAACAGGAAATTCAAACTTTAATCCATATTATACACTTAACGCTGTAACTATTACCGAAGGATTTGCACCATTGATCAAATTTGATCTTCAATTCCAAAAACCGGGATGGCAAGCTAATGCTGAGATGAAACGTGATAAAACAATTTCGTTGAACATTACAGGTCCGCAAATAATTGAATCAAAAGGACAAGAATATATTGTTGGTTTAGGTTACCGTTATCCGAACTTAACCTTGAAAAAACTCAGCATTGGTGGTAAACCATTGAAGAGTGACTTGACATTGAAAGTTGACTTTAGTTTCCGTAAAAATTTGTCGATCATTCGCCGTATTGCCGATGATATTAGCGTACCAACTGGTGGAACGAACATTATTACCTTACGTTCAAGCGCCGATTATTTATTAACGCCAAACATCAACTTACGTTTATATTTAGATTGGATCCGCACCAAACCGCAAACCTCAGCATCCTTCCCTACTTCGAATACATCGGGTGGATTTAGTTTGAGGATCAATTTCTCGTAAAGGTTTTTTTAACCACAGAGAGCTTCGCTTTCACAGAGATCACAGAGTTTTTAACCACGAAAACCACAAAAATTTTTACACGAAGGTCACGAAGTAGTTTTGTGTCTTTCGTGTTAACTTTTCGTGTCTTTCGTGGTTAAAAAAACGACTGAATTCTTTTATATTTGTTTTACCAAACCTCACATCATGTTCAAAAAGATCATCTTATTTATCCTCCTCACAAGTTCATTCTCAAAAGCCCAAACCATTGTATCCGATTGGTCGAGCAATAAAAAATTGATAGAAATAAATGGTCGCATCGCCAGTGAATGGTCGTCCAATAAAAAATTATATGAATTGAGCAGTGGGATCATTTCAGAATGGAGCAGCAATAAAAAACGTTACGAGATCAAAGGAGGAATATTGATCGATTGGAGCAGCAATAAAAAACTCTTTGAATTGAAAGATGGTGTTATTGTAGATTGGAGCACGAACAAAAAACTGTATGAAATAAAAAACGGCGTGATCAGCGATTGGAGCAGCAATAAAAAACTGTACGAAATAAAAGGCTTTTATACCTCAGATGAATTATTCCTTATTTTGGTGGGATTGGGTTTGACGCCTTGAATCGCTGAGTTGTAATAAAACTACTTCGCCGGCGTTAAAGCCTTCACCACTCTTGCGTTAATGGTCTCCGCTACTTTATAAAAATATTTATTGATGATCTTGTTTGGATCATTTAGATCAGCCGGAAATTCCTGCTCAGCAATTCCTGAATTTATTTCTTTGGCATCGTAAGTGTAAACGGTATAATGCACAATAATTTTTCGGTATTCATTTCCTCCGCCAGCAAATTCGGTTGAGGACATGGCTGCTTTAATATCTAATTGATTGATGAAAACAAAAACATCCGTTTTATATTTTCCATATAACATCGGTACTAATTTTGCATTATCTATTTTAGCATTCATAAAGCGAGCATCGGTATTGGTCTCCACTTTTATTTGTCCCTTCTCTACTTGCTTTTCGCTATTATCTTTTACCGGTGGTTTATAATGTTCCTGATCGGGAACTTTTACATATTCATAATTCAAATGCGAATAAATGGCGATCACATCTTTTTTATACTTGGTGGTATCTTCCATAAGATCAACCACACCATATTTGGTATTCTTAAATACTTTGTACAATTGTTCGTTAATACCATCGCGAAATTTATATTTTATTTCTTTTCCCGTTAATTTAGTTTCTTTATTTACCAAATAATCTATTTCGCTGTTATATAATTTTGGTTCAAAGGGAATGATCATTACTTTGTGCAAAGCGCCAACAGTTTCTTTTCCTTTATTACCAATAGTTGTATTCTGCGCAGAACTCAATTGCGAGGAGAATAAAAAAACAAGAATAGATAGGGTATATTTTTTCATTTGCCTTGTAATACTGTAAATATAAAAAGATACTTAAAGCAACAATTCTTAACAGGAACTAATCTCTCAACCAATCGGTGTTAGCATATACCATTAAGCCAAGTACAATGAACAAACCAACTTGATTGGCATAATACACAATTTTATCGGAAACTTTTTTTCCCGTCACCATTTCCCAAAGAATGAACATGATATAACCACCATCCAACATTGGTATAGGTAAAAAATTCATGAAGGCTAATGCCAAAGATAAAAATGCAGTGAAGGTCCAAAATGCATGCCAATCCCAAGTAGGACTCATTTGCTGCACCATGGTATAAAAACCACCCACTTGTTTGTGTGCTTCAGGAACGGTAAAAATAACAACGAATTGTTTTGCTTGTAATACGATCAATTCCATTCCATCACTAAAACCTTGTGCTAAAGCGCCAAAAAATCCGTATTTAGTTTCCTTGAAATCAAATTCCTTAACTCTTCCCGGCGCAAAACCAATAGTGCCTTGTGTTGTTACTTTACTTTTTGTTATAATGGTATCATGTCCGCGTAAAATTGTAAGCGTTACTTCGTTTCCTGCGTTCTCTCTTAATTGCGTTCTGAGTTCATCAAAGTATAAAACTTTTTTATCATTAACGCCAATGATCTGATCTTTCTTTTGAAGTTTGGCTGTTGCGGCAAAACTTGTTGAATCAATATATTCAACATTGGCAATATATCTTGGATCAATAAAGCGTGAACGTTTAAGTGATTTTAAAATAATGGCTCTGTCTTTATCGGTAACCGGTAAACTAAAAATTTCTCCATTAGCATGTACACCACGGATCTGTTGCACACCATTCATTACAATTTCAACCGGCACGCGATTCAATGCTTTTACGATCTTATTATCCAATGCAATAATATGATCGCCATTTCGCAAACCTAAATTATACGCCACCGAATCAACCATGATGCCCTCTTTTAAAGAAGCGTTTGGTAAGGTTTCTTTTCCATAATACCAAAGCACCATCCAAAAAATAAAAATTCCCAAAACAAAATTCACCAAAATCCCGCCCATCATTACCAACAAACGTTGCCAAGCCGGTTTACTTCTTAATTCGTAGGGTTTCGGTTCTGAATCAATAATAGTTTTATCCATTTGCTCATCCACCATTCCTGCAATTTGTACATAGCCGCCAAATGGGAACCAACCAATGCCATATTCGGTATCACCAATTTTTTTCTTGAATAAGGCAAAGTTGAGCATGCCCGCGAACGGAAATAAAAAATCGAAGAATAAATAAAATTTATCGACGCGACATTTGAATTTTTTTGCGAACCAAAAATGACCGAACTCGTGAAGGGAGATCAATATAGTGAGACTAAGAAATAACTGGGCAATTTTAATTAGCATACGCGTTTAGAGGTATAATGATAATAGAGGCTAAAAATACGGCTTTTTTAGGGTTTTTGGAAGCCGTACCACCGAATTTAGACTTTGTTAACCAAGTGTTTAGGCTATAATAACCACAAAGCCACGAAGTCACAAATAAAACTATAGAACAAAAACAAACACCAAGACACCAAGACACTGTTCTTTCCAATGAAAAAACCGTGTCTTGGTGCCTTGGTGGTTAAAAAATTAAGTTGGTTTTTAGAGTAAACTTTTCGCAGTTATCCGCGCTTGCATATCCGTTTCCACGTATTGATCGTAAGACAAATTATTTTTAAATGTGCTTTTCTCTAAAGTGTTTTCTACAAGTTCAGCAATTTGTAAAAATTTGATCTTATCATTTATAAATGCATCAACAGCAACTTCATTGGCTGCATTTAAAATGCAAGGCATATTTCCGCCTTTTTTTAATGCGTCGAAAGCAAGTGCTAAATTGGTGAAAGTTTTTGTATCGGGTTTTTCAAATGTGAGTTTCGGATAATTCATAAAATCAAAACGCGGAAAATTTGTTTTGATGCGAGAAGGATAAGAAAAGGCATAATGAATTGGTAATTTCATATCGGGCAATCCCATTTGTGCTTTCATACTTCCATCTTCAAACTGCACAATGCTGTGAATAATACTTTGGGGATGCACCACCACATCAATTTGTTCGGGCTTTAAATTAAATAACCATTTTGCTTCGATCACCTCAAGTCCTTTATTCATAAGGGTTGCCGAGTCGATGGTAACTTTTGCACCCATGGTCCAATTGGGATGTTTTAGTGCTTGCTCGCGCGTAACATTCAACAAGTC
>JAHEYC010000082.1 GCA_023251775.1 Sphingobacteriaceae bacterium
TTTTCATTTGATATTTGTTTTTGGCCTCACAATTTTAAGTAAAAAAAGTATCTCAAAAAAGGTAAATAACATATAATGCATCATAAAATGCACCATGAACCATTTTTGAGTATCGGGGAATTTGAGTCTATATAAAAAGAATGCAATTCCTGATGCTAATAATCTTCCCATCGAAATGCTCATCACATTTGCAACTAAGGCTTTTGGATCAGGATTAATTAAACCGAAAATGGCAAGAACAATTGCTACGGCCAAATGAAATGCGATGCTAAATAGCCAATGGATATTTTGTGGCGAATGTGGAAATAACTTAAGGATAATGAACGAGAATGCCACAGAACTAAACGTTGCAAAAATAACGGTCTTAAGTATGTTATTTACTTTCGTCATCTTTAGATTGCGATATCACATCTTTAATTACAACATACATGGCAACGGCGATCCCCAAAAGAGAAAGGACCATGGTGCAATAAGGACGTTTGGTTTTAAAATACTCATCTAACTTAAGTCCACCCCAAGCGCTCAAGCCAATGATGATACCCATTTGAATGGTGATGTTGCTGAAACGTAAAAAAGTATTAGGCTGTTTGCGAGGCAACTGCTTTTTGCTCATTTTTTTGACTGATATTTTTTACGATCGCACCCATATTACAAGTGCCTGTAAAAATAGCGCCGGCTTCAATTGCTAATTTACTCGTGATGATATCGCCATTGATCTTGGCAGTAGTTTTTAAAGAAAGTGTTTCGGTGATATTAACTGTACCTTTTACTTCTCCGCTCAAGTCGGCATTGGTACAATGTATATTACCTTCAATACGACCGGTATTTCCCAAAACAAGTTTTCCTGAAATAGTGATATTACCCACTAGAAGTCCGTCGATCCTAAAGTCGCCATTAGAATTGATATCACCATTTATTTTAGTGCCTGAGCCTAAAAGATTAATAGAACCGGCATCTACACTTTGATTTTTTGTTGAGTTGAACATGGGCCGTAATTTTATGCAAGATACGAATTTTGGGCTAAAGGGCAGCTATTTTAGTTTACTAGGATCATCTAATATGCTGTTATCCAGAGTCTTATAGTTGTCCTTATAAAACAACTCATAGCCGCTTACGTTCTTTTTACTATAGAACATGGGCATATTTTCGGCCGAAACAATAAGTAAGTTAAAGAGTTCCTTTTTAACCTCATCTTTAAAAAGATCTTTATCATCTTTCATCGTGTCTCTAAACTTTACGGCATCAATAGCAGTTTCAAAACTTTTTAAGATAACGAGTTGCATTTTTGTGCCAAACAAAGAACTTTCGATCTTGAATACTTTATTGCTATAATATTTTTTTGCGAAGGCATCGAGTTTTTGTTTAAAGCCGTTGGCAATTTTTGGATCATCGGGACAAAGTGCCAATAAAAAATGTTCGGTTATAAAATTGATCTGAAATGTATCTTTGCCCATCACTTTTATTTTTGGCGCATCGGTAAATGCATCAGGATCTTTTTGTTTTTTAATGCTATTCAAAATGTCTTTTGCCAATGGCGTTACTTCCGATTTAGGATATAAGGCCACAATTTGTTTTAAAGCAGCTTCCAACGAATCAACGCCTTTTAATTTACCAAGACTCATGGCCTTAATGAATTCGAACTTTGGCAAATAAATATTTTTCCCAAATTTTGTAATGGCAGCATCGCTTTGCGAATATGAATCGGAATAATTACCGGCGGTATACGAGGCATAAACAACCGCGTAATCTTTTTCTACATCACTTAATGCACTTTGTTTTTCCTCGGCGTATTTCGGGTTTTTGATCAATTGTGCAAATTCGCTGTTTGGATAATCGGTCAAGATCTTGTTCTTGTAAAATTCAGCCTTCTCGGTATTTTTTTCTTTTTCGTAAATGCGGAAGAGTTGATAATAGGTGTTGAGTAAATATTTGTGAGTGCTATAACGCGAATTCAATTCCTCAAATGCTGCAATTGATTTTTTATTATTGTTGAGGTCTTCTTTGTAAGTGCTTCCCAATAAATAGAATGCTTCAATGATCTTACCATTACTCACATTCATCAACGAATCATTTATTGGCAAATTCTTTAAATAATATTCTTTTGTCTTTTTTGGATCTTTGGTTGCCGTTTTGTCGTTTGGATCTTTACTCGTATTTGTGTTAGTACTTGTGGTCGGTGCATCAATGGTAAGGGCTTTATTTGACCGACGCCAGTTATCTTCATTTTTACGATTGCCCCATTTTTTTGCAAAATCGGCAATACCAAAACTAACCGTGTTGGGATTATAAAAATAGAATGTATTTTGATTGCCTAAAGGCAAACTTACATTGGCGCTTAAGAGAGAATTGCTTCCAACACTTTGCGCATTTGATAAGATCCTTTCCCTTTCTTCCCTTGCACGCTCTTCATCCTCTTCCATTTTTTTGATGATCTTATCTATCATGGTCGCTTTTTCGGCATCACTTAGTTTTGCGAAACGCTGTAAACTGTCCTCGCGCTTAATGGTCTTTAAATAACTTACCAAATTATCGAGGGTCTTTTGACGCGCTACAATATTCTTATAATTTGGATGATCGTTAGGCAATGTGATAAGTGTGCTATCATAATACGCTTGAGCATTTGGATAATTGGTGAGTTCAAAATTGATCTCACCCAATTTTAAATACGATAACGCTTTTTGATTCGGGTTTACAGTACTTGTTTGAACTGACTTTTTATAATAAAAAACAGCCTTATCAATATTCTTTTCTTTTTCTTCTATCTCACCGAGTGTATAAAAGATCACATCATAGTAATCGGAATTTTTAAACTCGCGACTCATTTTCAAAAGACCTTTCTTTGTTTTTTCCGAGTCCATTCGTTTTACATCCAACAAACGCGCCAATTTAATTTTGCTGTAAAAGATCATTTCGTAATTTGGTTTTAAGCGAATGGTATATTCGTAAAAGCGACGAGCACGTTTATAATCTTTTTGTTCCTCCAGCATTTGCGCAATGATGAACGAATAGCGCGCGCGTTTTTTGCGAGGCGTACCGTTAATGAGTTTACGGTTATTTGCAGCTTCCATTAATTTAGAAGATGCTTCGGTGAGTAATCCTTTACGGAAATAATAATCGGCCTCTAATGCAGGCAATTCTTTTTTAATGCGTGCAGGTAATTTCTTTTCGTTCTTTAATAAAGAGATGATCGGTGCCGAACTACTAACTGCTCCAACTTCGTTGTACGATTTTATCAACCAAACCATCGCATCGTATTTATCTTTGGAATGATTGTAAGTGCTCACCACATATTCAAACGCTTCAATACCCGAAAAGAATTCGCGTTTATAAAAACGTGAAATGCCAATGTTGATCCAATTATTATCTATCCATTTTCCCGAAGTTGGAATGGTATTATCTTTTGAATCTTTAATGGCGTGACGTTGAATGCAAGTTGTTGATTTTTTTATGGCCTTATCAAATTCCGGAAAAGTTGCTTTTGCTTTTTCGTGCGTAGGATAAACATAAACAGGTAAAGTTTTATCGTAATTCTCTTTATTATTATTTTCAATTTTAAAAACGCCGTCTTTTATACTTTCGGTAGAATAATAATAACCATTAAAACGCGCGGTTAAATTATGATAGCCTCTTGAAACAACCGTGTTCTTTTTTGTAGAACACGACGTTAGGATCAAAACGACGCTGAGATATGTGAAAAGCCTGAAATTCACTCCTTTACTTTAACGAAAGAACGGTAAAAATAGTATAATTTTCAGAGTATTTTGAGGAAAAAAGTGTTAAGGAGCCCCTTTAAGAGAGCTGTTTTACAGCCAAATACGCCATTAGGCCAGTGCCCGTACGCAAGGCATTCTCGTCAATGTCAAAAGTGGCGGTGTGAACACCAGAAGTAATATTCTTTGCTTTGTTACCCGTTCCGAGCCTAAAAAAACAACTTGGTACCTTTTGCGAAATGAAAGCAAAATCTTCGGCGGTCATGCGTAATGGAAGTTCTTCCACATTAGTTTCACCTAAATAGTCTTTGGCCCAAGCGGTGCAGTTTTTTGTAAGTGCCTCATCGTTCACTAAAAAAGGATATCCTTTTTCGATGCGGATGTGTGATTCAATTTTATATTTTGCAGAAACTTTTTTTACGATCTGTTCTAATTGTTTGTGAACTTCATTTCGCCATTGCTCATCCATGGTTCTAAAAGTTCCTGCAATTTCTACTTTATCGGGAATAACATTAGTTGCGCCTTTGCCTTCAATTTTTCCAAATGCGATCACCGTTGGAATTTTATAAGGCTCTTTCATGAAGTGATCGTTCACATTCAAAATAATTTCAGAAGCGATAACCAAAGGATTTACATATTCATTTACCATGGCTGCGTGTCCGCCTTTTCCATTTACGGTAATATACAGCTCATCAGTACTTGCCATATACATCCCTGTTTTAAAACCAACTTTTCCGGTTTCCATACTTGGGAAAACATGTTGTGCTAAAGCAGATGAAACTTTTGGAGAGTCTAGAACACCTTCTTTGATCATTAAAGATGCGCCGCCCGGCAAAAGTTCTTCACCGGGTTGAAAAATTATTTTTACACTTCCTTCAAATTCATTTTTTAATTCATTTAAAATAATAGCAGCGCCCAAGGTACACGCGCTGTGAACATCGTGTCCGCACGCATGCATTACCCCTTTATTTTTTGAAGCGTAAGGCACATTATTTTTTTCTTCAATAGGAAGCGCGTCCATATCGGCGCGAAGTAAAATTGTTTTCTTGTTTGGGTTTTTCCCTTCGATAAGCGCAACAATTCCTGTTTTTACAATTCCTGTTTTAAAGGGGATATTATATTTTTTTAGAATGCCTTGGATAAATGCTGAGGTATTATGTTCTTCAAACGATAATTCAGGATTTTGGTGAATATGCTGACGAATAGAATTTATCTCAGAAAAAAGTTCTTCCGATCGCTTTTGTATTTTAGAAATGAATGTCATTATTTATTGAGGAGCATTTTTAGTCCTATCAAAATGATCATAGCGCCAAAGATCTGTTTTACCATTTTGGTATCAAGCGCCAAAGCTGTTTTACTTCCAAAATAACTTCCGATCACAAAAGTAATTGCCATGATGAGCGCATACTTATAATTCATCTGACCTTCTTTGTAATAATTGTAAACGCCTAAACAACCAATTGGGAGGAGGAACATGAAAAGCGTTGTACCTTGCGCTTCTTTTTGATTCATGGCTAAAAAATAAACCAGAACCGGAACAATAACAATACCGCCACCAATGCCAATTAATCCGCTGAGGTAACCTGCAACCGCACCAACAATAAGTAAAATAATAATTTGATTCATGTTTGAACGCTTATCAAAAGTACGTTTTTTTATCCTTCCGAGTATTTTTTCTTTGAACAGGTGCTTCTTTAACCACGAAAAACACGAAAACTTTACACGAAACACACAAAATAGTTTCGTGGCCTTCGTGTAAAATTTTCGTGGCCTTCGTGGTAAAAAACGGGAAGTTTCCTTAAAAATCGGTGGCGAATGATAAACCTATCACGGCCTTTTGGGTTCTAAAGTTATCAATTCCGTAGCCAAAATCCAATCGCACAAAATAACCGTACAATCGTGAGCGAATTCCCCAGCCAACACCTGCTACCATTGGATTTTTATCGTTTATAACGGTAATGATGATAGGGCTTAACGTACTTCCTTGAATATAGGTATTCACATTTTCTGTGTTCTCTTTGCTTAAAGGATTGAAGCCGTACCATGCCGCGCCAACATCAAAAAAGCTGATGAGTTGTAAATTATTTAAGAAATCAGAACGCATTGGCCTATCAACAAAATACTTTACAATTGGAAAACGTAATTCGGAATTGTAGGTCACAAAATTATTTCCATTACGAATATTTTGCGAGAAGCCGCGCATATTGGTAGCGAGTGTTTGGAATTGATATTGATCAGGTTTTACAATATTGATCTCGTTATTGAATTTTGCATTGAACCAATTATCCACACCACCCAAATAATACACCAAGCGATCGGTTCCCCATGATGTTCCGCCTGCAATACGATTACACCAGGTAATTTGTCGGTGAATGCGTTGATAATGTCTTAGGTCAAATCCTGCAGTAATAAGATCATGTCTTTGGTTCTTTATCTTGCGCCAATATTCGCCCCACACTTTTCCGCGGAAACCATTTAAAATATTCAACATCACATTTCGTGTATCATCAAACACTAATTCGCCGCGCAAACCAACGTAATTATCATACGCAGGTCTTTTTGGTAGCGATACATCGCCCAAAGAAAAATAATTGAATTTATCGTTGCGGAATAATACAGAACCTTTCGCCGCTAATACTTCGTTGATCGGTAATTTTGCTGTGTAACGAATATCGTGCACGTGTGCGCGGGCAGGACTTCCATAAAAATCATCGATCTTCACAAAACTTTGACGGTGTAATACCACTTGATGATCAATTTTTCTTTTGCGATATTCATACGATAATAATACTTCATTATCAACGCCACCAATAGTGAAGAGATCAGAAATTCCCGAGAAACGAAACGCGCCAACAATGCGATGATCCTCAAAAAGATCGCTGATACCTATCTTGGTCAAAAAATTCAATCCCGGATTTAAATATACCGGTGAACCTCCGCCTGCAAAACGCTGATAGGTTGTTCCCAAATACGAATTGTCGAATTGCGTCACAATATAATCACTGTAAAACGATGTAAAATAATTTTTTTGAATTGGGAATGTGATCAAGCTTGCGTTCTTTGAATGTTTGGCAGTATCGCTCGCTAAAGTTGTTGTGGTATTAGTACCTGGATTTTCCGATTTTTTTTGTTCTCCGCTTAAGGTATAATTATCAAAATCAATTCCATCTTGTTTTTTAGTTGGCGTTTGAGTGATACTTGGCGAATTAGCTTCAGGCTGATATTTTTTTGCATTATAAAAATAAGGATCTAACAATGCCGGCTTAATGGTCATTTTGAACCAACTGTCTTTTGGCTGCGCATAATTCACCACATCTAATTTTCCCAAAGGCGTTACAGCCATATAATCTTTCCCGTTGTAATAGTACATCTCGGCCACATGAGTTGTGTTCAAATTAATATTTTGATCTAAAATATTGCGATCGTAATTAGTTACTAGTTTACTCTTGAAAAAATAACGGTAATGTTCTGTTGTGTCTACAAACGAAATAGCACTATCAAATTCGGCAAGGTAACGGTTATAGATCCCGTTCTTCTCGCTGAGGTAAGTGATGTATTGATTGGTGTATGCTTGCGGAACGCGCTCATCTGTTTCACGTGTATTAGTGATGCTAACCAACACAGGAGTTTTAAATGGATACGAAGCCATGTAAAGATCCATATTCTTGTTGAATTTATTAAAAAAGGCCGCATCATCTTTTGCTTTTACAGTATCGTTGGTGCGATTACTTTCGAATACAATATATTTTGATGACTTCACAAAAATAGGATTGTTATCATCCCAAATATCATTGGTAATTTGTTCAAGTCCGCTATTGTTGAGCGTAAAAACAAAAATATCACTCTGACCTTTCCCTTTTTTTACACCGCTCACCACTAATTTTTTTCCATCCTGACTTATCGAAAAGCTATTTACTTTTTCGAAGCCCGGCATGTTACGAATGTGTTTTTCTTTTGTTTCGGTATCGTAGGTATGGATCACCAGCTGATCTTTGAGTTCGTAGATCATCATCACCGTTTTATTATTTGGATGCCATTGGATCAATGGATAATTATAATCGGCAATGCGTTCTAGTTTGGGACCTTTTTTTAGAATACGTATTGGTTTTTTTTCTTCCAGATTCTTTACGTAAACTTTCATCTGACTTAATTCATCCGTAGCATACGCCACATTTTTTGCATCAGGACTTAAACGCAATTGATAATAATGTTTGGTTGACTTATATTTTTTAAGAACTGTGTTATTTTTAATTGGAGAAGTTCGCGCCGAATCTTTCGTCATGTAAATGCGTCGATTTTGCGCATCAACAAAATCAAATAATAAATTATCAAAGGAAGTTCCGATCACAAACAAAAAAGCATAATCAGGCGAACGATTTATTTTTGTCATGTACAACAAACTTGGGATCTGCGATTCGCCATGAACATCTACAATATAATGCCATAAGGCGTGTCCCGCATTTGCCGCTTGCTTACCTGTGAGTTTATTGAACTTGCTGATCTTATCGTTCTTTAAAGCATCATACAATACATTATCATAATAACTATTCCATCCTTCCGATAAATATTGCACCAAGCCTTTGGTATACCATTCCGGTAAATTCAGTAAAGTAGAATTAGTTACCATTTGGCGTGCGTTACCCGAATAAAATTCTTGATTGAGCATCAATTCCGCCAACGCTGCTCTAATTTGTTTATCCATATCGGCATGGCTTCCATTAAAATAAACAAAGATCTTATCGCCAATTATTTTTGTAGTTCCACCAATGTTGGATGACATATCATTGTTCAAACCAATATTACTTTGTTTAAAGTCGCCTTGATTATTGTAAACAATAACATTGATCTTGTCCTCTACCGGTTTATCTAAACGTTTTTCTAAAATTGGTAATTGATTGCTGCACGAAACAGAAACATATTTAGCGATCTCATTTCCTCCGGCATAAAAATAAACCCTAAAACGTTCGTAGTCGAAATAGGTCCAATTAAAATTTTGATATTGAACCCGATTCTTTCCAAATTCCATTTGCATGCCATAATAGAACTGAGCCTGCAGTTTTAAAGCAGAGCTTAAGAGTAAAAATAACAGGATTATACTTAGTCTTTTCAGCATGGGCCGGGACCTATAAAAGTAGCAAAAATCCAATAGGTTTTCAAGGAAATATAGCGTTTTGGGGCTCATTTTAGGTTCTTTTCACAATAAATTTACTGCGGAATAACCAATTGCCATCGGTAAGCCACACAATGTAAAGTCCATCGTTAAGATCATTGATGCTTACTTCGCTATGATCTTGTTTAATATCCAGCAACAATGGCTTTATTATTTTTCCAAATTGACTAAAAATAAAACCTTCCACTTTGGTGCCAACATAATTGTAAAAACGTAAGTGAATGAATTCTTGACTAAAAACAGGATTTGGAAAAACTAAAATATTGGGTTTCGGTGTTGTTTTTCCAACGTAAATACGATAAGGCGCTGACGTTTCAAAACCGGGAATAGAAACTTTGTAATAGTTGGTCATTTCAATACCGGGTGATCCATGCGTAAAATTAAATGACTCATCGGCAGTTGTATTTCCACAAACACCCGAGTAATTATAGATCTGTAAATAATTGAGCGAATCGGTGCAATGCAAAATTTCGTAACCAGAACAAGATTGTCCTGCAGTTAATGTGAACCGAACAAGAACTTGACTGTTTGTTCCTTGGTTTTGACTGTTCACCAAACTCACATTTACATTTTGTATGCGCTGCGAAAAAATGCTGAGGCATCCTAAGATAAAAATATATGTAAAATATCTTCTCATTCCTCTTGTATCCAAACGTAATTAGCGCCCAAATTATTGTATACAACCGCTACATAAGTTGCTTTGGGAAGCTTTAATTTTTCAAAATCTAAGGTAAAGCTTCTATCGCCTGACTTAATCCGGACCTCAGGCTTCACAAGCATTTCAAAAGAAGGTTCCGTTGCCTTGTAAAGATACGCAGAATATGCTCCCGGATTTTGGTTAAAATCAATTTGTGTTTGTGCCGAATAGATATGTTTAACGGCCTTATCAAAAAGTATCTTTTCGGAATTCATCGAATTTATTAATACGGCATCGCTAATTGAAGTGGCGTGAATGACCAGTTTTTTTTTGACATCAGGTTGCATCCAAATAGGATAAATAGTTCCGTTTTGAATAACCAACGAAAAATATTTATCTAAGGAAAAATTATTTTTCCATTCAAATGCCGTTTCATTTAATTTATGTTGGATAAATGTTGTGCCATTATCTCTGCTCACTGCTAAATACACATCAGTTAAATTTCCCTTGGCAAAATTGCGTTGATCGCAGTACAAAAAGTATAAATATCCAGTAGCATTATCAATAGCAAAACGCGGCATGAATTGTTGTTTATGATTGGGATAAAATGTGATCAAAATTCTATCGAGCCAAGTATTTCCACCATCATCGCTGTAAGTTAGATACACATCATTATTTTTTATCCCATTTTTAGCATCACTCCAACACACATAAATTCTATTCATGCTTTTATTACAAACGGTGTAGGCCAATTGATTCACTTTGGCGAATGGATTTGTTTTATTTTTTGGAATACTATCTATGAATATGTCGTTTGCCAACCATGTTTTCCCTCCATCACTTGATCTTGAAAAATACAAGGCGTTCTTTTTGATGAATGCGGTATACAATTTTCCATCAGCTCCTTTAGCCAAATTTGGCGTTTGAGGATTTTTGGTAAGACTATCCAATACATGAAATATCAAACCTTCCCCTTTTTTGTCTTGTATGCTGTTACCCAGTGTTTTAATATCGGGCCCCGAAATAACCGTGAAAGTGACGATCTGAGCGGGGTTTAGGCCAACGCAAAAATAAAGAGTGATTATGCCAAAATATTGTTTGAACATGCTTTTATAAGAGCAATTAAAAACATAAATTTACGACTTATTTTAAGGATTATGGAAAGAAGTACCATCACAAATTATATTAGCAGCAACAAGGATAGAATGTTGAATGAGCTGCTTGATCTTTTAAGAATTCCATCGGTGAGTGCCGATACAACGCACAAGGATGATGTACTAAGAACTGCCGAAGCTGTAAAAAATAGATTGATAGAAGCGGGCGCTGATAATGTGGAGATCTGCAAAACAAAAGGGTATCCTGTTGTTTACGGAGATAAAATAATTGATAAAAATAAACCAACGGTAATTGTATACGGACATTACGATGTGCAACCTGCCGACCCATTAGAATTATGGGATTCGCCACCATTTGAACCGGTGATCAAAAAAACAGCAACGCATCCCGATGGTGCCATTTTTGCACGCGGTGCCTGTGATGATAAAGGACAAATGTACATGCACATAAAAGCATTTGAGATCATGATGCGCACAAATACACTTCCGTGCAATGTAAAATTCATGATCGAAGGTGAAGAAGAAGTTGGCTCAGCAAATTTAGGTCCGTGGATAGTTGCCAACAAAGCAAAATTAAGAGGCGACGTTATTTTAATTTCTGATACTTCACTCATTGCAAATGATACACCAAGTATTGATACAGGTTTAAGAGGTTTGGCATACATGGAAGTAGAAGTTACCGGTGCTAATCGCGATCTGCACAGTGGAGTGTACGGCGGTGCTGTTGCAAATCCAATAAATGTGTTGTGTAAGATCATTGCATCGTGTCACGACGAAAATAAACATATTACCATTCCCGGTTTTTACGATGATGTTGTTGAGTTAAGTGCGGCGCAACGCAAGGAAATGGAAAAGGCTCCATTTAATATTGATAATTACAAAAAGGATCTTGCCATTGAAGAAGTGTTTGGCGAAAAAGGATATTCAACCATTGAGCGTTCGGGTATTCGTCCAACTTTAGATGTGAACGGAATTTGGGGTGGTTATACAGGCGAAGGCGCAAAAACAGTTTTGCCAAGTAAAGCATCTGCAAAAATAAGTATGCGTTTGGTGCCTAATCAAAGTTCAGATAAGATCAGCGCTATCTTTCAAAAATATTTTGAGAGTGTTGCGCCTAAAGGTGTAAAAATAAAAGTAAAACCTCATCATGGTGGAGAACCTGTTGTTGTAAATATGGATAGCGCGGCTTATACTGCAGCAAGTAGAGCAATGGAAGAAACGTACGGAAAAAAACCTGTGCCAACTCGCGGCGGTGGAAGTATTCCAATTGTTGCTTTGTTCAAACAAGAATTAGGATTGGATAGTATCTTAATGGGTTTTGGTTTGGATAGCGATGCGCTTCACTCGCCAAATGAACATTATGGTTTGTTCAATTATTATAAAGGCATCGAAACAATTCCTTTGTTCTACAAACATTATTCGCAGTTATACAAAAGTAAATGAGCTTAAGTAGTTTAATAGGCTCCGTTGGCGTTACTATTTTATTACTTGCCTTTGTGTTGAATCTTTTACAAAAATTAAAAACCGATTCATCTGTTTATTTATTAATGAATATCTCCGGAGCATTTCTCGCGGGTGTTTCCAGTTACATGATCAATTTTTGGCCTTTTGTAGTTTTAGAAGCTGTTTGGGTAATTGCTTCACTTTTTCCTTTGATAAAAAAGATCGCATGAAAAAAATAATTTACTTTTTCTTTAGTGTTTTAATTTTTACAGCGTGTAAAGATTTCAAAGAAGCGCAATGCACCGGTGTTACCGGATTTAAAATAAACAAAGTGGACATGAACGGCATTGATGCGGATATTATTTTAGGAATAAAGAATCCGAACGCCATTGGATTTTCTATTTACCCAAGCGAATTTGATGTGAAAATTGCCGGCATTGGATTAGGAAAAGCAAAACTAAAAAAGCGTGTGCATATTGATGGCAACACCGAGAAGGATTATACCTTTAATTTAAAAAGTAGTTTCAAAGACATGAACATGCTCGACGTGATGAAGCTGGTAAATTCGGGAGCATCAGGAATGATACAAGTAAAAGGGGATCTTAAAGCAGGAAAATTCTATCTAAAGAAAAAGTTTCCGGTTGATGAGAAACGATCGTTGCGCTAAGGCCCAAGAGGAGTTCTAAAAATTAGATTTTTTTAAAACGAAGTTCAACGACAAAAAAGCAATTTTTAGAACTTCTCTTATTTTTCGCCTTTGGCTTCTTTGGCATTCGCAGCTTCTTCTTTTGCTGCCATAGTTTCAAGATCACGATCAAAGAAATACAATCCGCCTTTATCATCGCCAATTAATTTCAATTTATCTACGATCTGACGCGCCAAAGCTTCCTCTTCAATTTGTTCGCTTACATACCACTGAAGAAAATTATGTGTTGTATAATCTTTTTCTTTTAAAGTGATCTCCACCAAACCATTGATCTCTTCAGTAACTTTCATTTCGTGTTTTAGTACTTCTTCAAAAACCGATTTTACCGATTTGAATGTCACAGGAGGTTGCTTTAATGCAGGCACAACACCATGACCACCACGCTCGTTCACGAACTTGATAAGTTTAAGCATATGCATACGCTCTTCATCGGCATGACCGAATAAAAATGCGGAGATGCCATTTAACCCTTGCGTTTCGGCCCAGCTGGCCATTGCTAAATAATATTGCGATGATGAAGCTTCTAATTGAATTTGCTTATTTAAAGCATTACTAACTTTTGATGATAACATATCTATTAATTTTATACAAATGTACTAAAATAAATAAGGGGCAGTAAAACCGCCCCTTAAAAAATTATATCGAAAGATCTTATTATTTCATTAAGGTCACGTGTCCTGTTTTGGTTATTTTCTTCCCATCAAGCGTGGTAAAGTTAACCTTGTAAACATACGTGTCTTCTTTTGATAGAACGCCTTTAAAGGTACCGTCCCATCCCTTATTGATATCCGTTGTTGTATACAATTTTGCACCCCAACGGTCAAATACCGAGATCTCTATCTTAGTGAACCCTGTTCCAAACACGGTGAACACATCATTCTTGCCATCATCATTTGGTGTAAAGATGTTAGGAATATACATGTTATAATTAGCGGTTACTTCCACACAAACCTCATCAATGGCTTTACAACCAAAGCTGTTAACGGCTTGTATTTGATAACAACCACTGGTCTTAGGGAAGATCTGAGTGTTAGGACAAACCTCACACTGGATCTCTTGACCAAATATCCACGTTAATGTTCCGCTGCCTTTTGCTTCCAAATACATTGGATCATCAAGGTTAAAGGTAAGATCCGGACCGGCATTAACTGTTGGGTTTGGATTTACTTTTACTTGTACATACGCTAATTCACCACAATTACCACTATTAGAAACAGTAACTGTATAGGTAGTTGTATACTTAGGATTTGCATAAACAATTGATTTGTCAGTAACACTTAATCCGTTTGGTGGGATCCATTGATATGTATCACTTCCGTTTGCAATTAATTTTACAGTTTCTCCTTCGCAAATAGTAACATTGCCACTAACACTCGGGATGATCTTAGCAATAACTTGGATCTCTATCTCTTTAGTTACGTTACATGTTTTTGTTCCGATAACGTTATAAGCCAATACAGTGTAATTTGTAGTTGACATAGGATTAACTGAAGCTGTATTTGGATTCAATTGATTAATAGTTAAAGTTGGTGTCCAAATAAAATATTGCGAACCGGATGCAAAAATAGTTGTGCTATTACCTTCACAGATCTTATTATTAGTTGTAGCCAAATTTAATTCGGCACGAGGAACAACGGTAATGAGAACCGCAGCTGTTCCAGTACAAGCTCCATTTTGCCCTACTAAATTATATGTTGTAGAAGTAACAGGTGATACCGAAATGAAATTGGTAGTTGAACTTCCAATGATACCGCTTATTGGTGTCCATTGATAATTTGTTGCGCCGTTTGCATTAATGGTTGCAACTTCACCGCTACAAATAACAGATTTACTACTTATAGTACTTAATACAGGTAATGGAATAACAGTTACTTCTCTTACTGCAGTTGATGTACATGAATTCAATTCACCAACCACCGTGTATTGTTGAATAGATAAAGGATTTACAATAACAGAATTCATGAATGTATTACTTATAGCGCTGTTAGGATACCACGAATAAGTAGTTGCACCAATAGCATTCATTACCAATCCTGAACCGTAACAAATTGTTGGTGTACCTGAAGCGATCAACACGGTAGGATTTGGAACTACAGTTGCAGTGATATAATGAAAATCACTATTACATCCTAAAGCACTACCAACAACTGTGTATGTTGTATTTGCAGTTGGACTCGCAACAACAAGCGAACCTGTAGTTGTATTTAATGTTAAGCCTGATGCCCAAACATAAGTTGACGCACCGCTCACACTTATTGGAGTAGATTTTCCAAAACACAATGTTGGCTGTGCCGGAGCAAACAGCAATACAGGATTTGGAATGACCGTAATATTATGAACTGCTTGTGCAGTACAGCCCAAAGCGCCGGTAATGGTAACTGTAAGGGTACCAACAACAGGAACGGGAGTTACAGGAGCAGTTGTAATAAAGTTAGGGCCAACACTAAATGGAGGGAAGAATCCCGGGGCATTCGTCCAAGTATATGTATTTCCACCCATCGCTTGTAAAGCAACAGTATTAGTTGATCCGTTAAAGTTTTGAGAACACGCCGTATTATTACCTACAGTAGTTGGTAAAGGTATGTTTGCAACACTTGCCGAAGAAATGGCGGAATTTGTACAACCATTTGCACCAGTGACCAAGACCGTATAATTTCCGGTATTAGGTACTTGAGCATTTACAAGTGTTGGATTTTGCACTGCGGAAACAAACGCCACAGGTCCTGTCCACGCATAGGCTGTACCGCCATTTGCGGTAAATAACAAAGGACTTCCCGCACATGCAGTAGGATTGTTAACTGCAACAACAGGCGTAGTCTTTAATACAATTTGAATTGTTTGAGTTCCCGAACATGTAGAAGTTGCTGTTGCACCTTGAAGTGTGTAAACAGTTGTTGCAGTTGGAGTAACTACAATAGTAGTTGCAGTAATATTTACCGGCAACCAAGTATAAGTTCCACCTGCTCCTGCGCCACTTGCAGTTAATGTTGTAGATTGCCCAGGGCAAACCGCAGTTGACGTTGCTGTTATAGTTAAACTTGGAGCAGCACAACAATTAGGATTTAAAATTACATAACCATTTCCTGCATTGAATTGCGCAGTTAATGTTGGTAACGAAGCTGCAATACCGTAACTACTTCCGCCTGCACCGCTGGCACCTGCCCATGTACTAGGGCAACCTGTACCGCCTGTGCAATTTGGACCTGCTAAACCAACTAAGCCGCCTGCATGACCACCGTTACATCCGGGGTTATTAGCAGCTTGATTATTACAGCCTACTAAACCTCCAACCCCACCGCCACCAAATACTCCGGGACCTCCGGGAGTTGGTCCCGCAGGACAACCACAACATGAAGGACCACCGGCACCGCCGGCTACTTGAGTTCCACCTTGTCCGGGCGATCCGCCATAAGCGCCACCACCGCCACCACCATACCAACCTTAACCTCCACCGCCACCACAACCGGGCGAACAACCTTGCGTACGATTACCACCGGTTCCGCCACCGCCACCACCAACAGCAACACGATTAGGTAAACCATAAGGACCAATACGAATATCTGATGCGCCACCGCCACCGCCACCGCGAGAGTTAGG
>JAHEYC010000007.1:0-30320 GCA_023251775.1 Sphingobacteriaceae bacterium
TGCCGGAAGTCCTAATTATACCACAACCTGGAGTCCTATGCCGAGTACAGTCACCACAGTAAATAGCGGAACCGCGGCGGGATTAGTTCCCGGAATAAATAATGTAACCGTTACAACTGCCGATGGATGTACAACTACTGTTTCTTTCTTGGTTCCGCCAGTGCCTCAGCCGGCAAGTTTTGTTGTGGTAAATCCAAGCGGAGATTATACTGTTACCTGTTTAAATCCAAATGTGGTATTAACTACGAGCATAACAAATGGTGTTCCCTTAAGTTTCACTTGGTTCCCTGCATGCACTTCTAGTTTAGTTGGAACAACTATGAGTTTTAATCAGGCTTGTACAGGACAAGTTGTTGGAACAAGTTCTACAGGGTGTCAATATGCACAAACATATACGGTGTATCAGAATTTACTGTCGCCTACAATTGTTATTACACCATCTGTAAATAATATTACGTGCGCGGGTGGTAGCGGATGTTTTACCCTCACGAGTAATTTAGGACCGAATGTGACAACGAATTGGTTCATTGTTCAAGGCACGAGTACCATTTATGTTGGTGCTGCGCAAGGAACTATAAATATTTTCTGTCCAACAACGCCGGGTATTTATTGGGGAGAATCTGTTTATAATATCACAGGATGCAGAACCACTAAGTCTGTTCAGGTAACCGCTTCTGTTGGTGTTCCAATATTTACAGTAACTAGTCCAACTAACTTTACAATTGGTTGCGCGAGCAAAAGTATAACGAGTATGCAAGTAACAACTGTAATTACATCACCTGTTCCAAACGTTCCGGTTAATTATACATTTATGATACCACCGGTCACCGGAACACCAACAACATTTACTACAAATCCAAATCTCAATAATATTACCATTCCGGGAACTTATGTGATCTATGTGAAAGATCTTACGAATAATTGTGTCTCGTCGCAATCTATTTCCATAATTCAAAACACTATTGCACCAAATATTGATTTCATACAACCTTTGAGTATTTTAAGTTGTCGAGACCCGAGTATGGTGTTGAATGGAATTAGCAGCAATACAAATACACAAATTAGTTGGACAGTTCCTGCTATTCCATCTAATTCGGTTAATCCTACGCAAAATAATACGGTGACAATAAATCCTGCAGTAACAAACTCATCTAATAATATTACTGCTGTGGGAATTTATACCGTTGGTGCGGTTGATCAAAATAATATGTGTAGTTCGAGCAAAACGGTGCAGATATTACAAGACATACGACTTCCAAAATTTACTATTAGTGCGCTTACAAATTCTGTTATTAATTGTAAGAATGCAGATGTTGTAATTGTTCCCATTGTAACACCAACATTAGCGGTTGCATTAGTTCCAACGTACATGTGGTATCCGCCTGTTGGGCAAGGTGTGCCCGGTACACAATTCAATACTACTTCTGCGGGAACACATACTTCTATTTGTACATCCGTTGTAAATGGTTGTACATATTCTGCAACTTATAATGTGGCCACTGATATGGCGCCTCCTGCTTTAAATATCTCGTCGGCATTTACATTAGATTGCGCAACAAATCCAACAGTGACATTAACACCATCTATTACAGGGTCGTCGGCAGGCTTTACATACTCATGGACAGTTCCCGCAGGCGCTTTAACTTCTAATTTAACAGGATCGGCATTAACCACAAATTACACAGGTGGGTATATTGTTGTTGTTACCAATACAAATAATGGTTGCGCAACTCAGGCGTTCTACCAAGTTGTTGAAGGCGGAATAAAAGCAAGCTTCAATGCTACTCCAAATTATGGAACTGCTCCACTTAATGTAACATTCAATAATACAAGTTCAACAAGTACGGGCGCAACAAGTATTATTTCAACATGGGGTTATGGAAATGGTGCGGTAACGCAAACTGTTTATAATACTCAACCAACTTCAGCTACTTATACAGCTGCTGGAACTTATATGGTGTATTTACAAGTGAAAAAAGGTTTATGCATTGACACAGCCATAAGAATAGTGATCGTTGATCTTCCTTCTAAACTGGAAGTTCCAAATGTATTCACACCAAATGGTGATAATGCAAATGATGTTTTTCGCTTGCGCGCCACAAATTTAAAGGAACTTTATATTATCATTTACGATCGTTGGGGAACAAAAGTTTACGAACTCACTAGTGAAACAGGAAACTTTGCTTGGGACGGAAAAGCTCAAACCGGAAAAGAATGTGCTGATGGAGTTTATTTCTATATGATCAAGGGAACGGGTAAAGACGGGCAGGAATATGATCTGAGAGGGAATGTGAGTTTATTTAGATAGATTTTTAACCACAGAGAACACAGAGTTTTTTTCACAGAGTTAACAGAGCAATAATATTAAAAGAAAACAGCGCCAATGGCGCTGTTTCTCTGTGTACCCTGTGCAAACCTCTGTGAGCGCCATAGGCGCCTCTGTGGTTTTTGCCTCTAATAAACTCCTCCTTGTTTCGAAACTTTGAACTTCTTATTCTCAACTTCTGTTCGCGCGGCTTTATCCCACATCAAAGCGTTTGTATGATTAAAATGAATGAAGTGGATCTTGCTTTTTGTTTGATCGGTTTCATTTTTGAAGAGGTTCATAGTTTCTTCAACAAAAGGGTGAGGTACTTCACTCATCTTTCTGTTCTTTAATTCATTGATATTATTAAACGTCGCATCCAAAAAAGCAATATCCACTTTTTGTACTTCTTTAATGAGCGAACGTTTCCATTTTTCCCATTTATCAATATCAGGAATGAATAAATAACTTTTCACATTGGTGGCAATTCTAAATCCAACAGTTTCCGAAAATTCATCGCGATGGGGAACTATCATAGAGGTTACAGTTATTTGCTCGGATAATTTTATTGGAAGATCTTCTTTTAACTCCACAAGTTTAATATTATTTAATGTCACCAGTTGGCTCCAAGGACCATTCTTCTCAAGGAACTCTTTCATTTTTGGCATTACATATACCGGAATGTTATTTGTATTCATTACCTCACGTCCCAAATTAATTAAACCAGCATAATGTCCAATGTGTGCGTGTGTAATAAAAATACCATCGGGTAAATAATTGTATTTACCTCCTGATAACTTTTTGAAATACTCAACTTGTTCTTTAATATCAGGCGTGGCTTCCATCAACCACCATTTTTTTGCTTTGGGATCTACTATCGCTAATGCCACCACAAATTTTCTTTGACTTGTATCTTTCCATGCCATTTTGCAACATTCTTTCTCGCAACCAAAATGTGGATAGCCTCCGTCTTGTGCAATACCCAAAACTTGAACGTAGGGTAGGGTATCGGTTTGAGAAAATCCGAAACTCGTAAGAAAAATAAAAATTAAAATAAAACGCATTAGTTATTTTGTAATTGATTTAATTTATAATATTCTCCCTTTTGAGCAAGTAACTGTTCGTGTGTTCCATTCTCAATTATTTCTCCGTCTTTTAAATATAAAATACTATCGGCGTGTTTTATACTTGAAATGCGGTGACTAACTATCAAGGATGTTTTTCCGATCATTAATTTTTTTAATTCTTCCAATATCAAATGTTCGGTTTCACTATCAACAGCCGATAAACAATCATCAAACACTAAAATCTTTGGAGAGCTTATAATAGCGCGAGCAATAGAGATCCGTTGTTTTTGTCCACCCGACAAGGTAATTCCTCTTTCTCCAATTATAGTTTCGTATTTATCAGGAAAACCCTCTATGTTCTCGTGCACTTGTGCCGACTTAGCACTATTAATTATATCTTGATCCTTGGGCAACGTTCCTTTTAAACCAAAGGCAATATTATTTTTAATGGTATCGCTAAATAATAAAACTTCTTGAGGTACAAATCCCATACTACTTCGTATGAGCTGCAAATTATGTTCTTTGATGTCTTTCCCGTCAATTGTTATACTTCCCGAAGAAACATCATACTGTCGGGCTAATAAATTTAGTAAGGTAGATTTCCCGCTGCCAACCGAACCTGTAATGCCAAGAGTTTGTCCGCTTTTTATTTTGAAACTAATGTTATGTAACGCTTCAACATTATTTTCGGGATAAACAAAACTTACATTTTTAAATTCAATATTGCCCTCAATTGGGTATTGTGCATTAGTCGGACTTGCAATTGTGGGTTCTGTATCTAAAAATTCGTTTATACGTTCTTGCGAAGCTGCGGCTCTTTGTACTAAAGATGTGATCCATCCCAACGAAGCAAAAGGCCATGTAAGCATAAAGATGTAATAAATAAATTCCGTGATGTTACCATATTGAATTTTATTTTCAATAACTAATTTCCCCCCGTACCAAATAGTGATCAATGTACTCAACGCAACTAAAAACAACATGGTTGGTGCAAACATGGCTTGTATTCGCGCTAAACGTAAAGCAATTCCTTTGTATTCTTCGCTTTTATTCAACATCTCATCGCTATAATAATGTTCGCGGCTGTATGCTTTAATTAATCTAATGCCACTAAATGTTTCTTGTGCTTGCGATGTAAGATCAGAAAGTTTTGCTTGCACTTCTAAACTTCGTTTATTGATACGATCGGAAATAACATAAATAAAATACGCTAGAATAGGTAAGGGAAGAAATACTAACCAGGTGAGTGATTGATTTACACTCAGCATAAATGAAAGAACTGTAATTACTGTCGCGATCGTATTTACCAAATACATAATGGCGGGCCCGGTGTACATTCTCACCCTTCCAACATCTTCGCTAATGCGATTCATCAGATCTCCCGTTGTATGTTGTTTGTAAAATTGCGTATCGAGTTTTTGATAATGCGCGTAGATATCATTTTTTTGATCGTATTCGATGTGACGGCTCATCACAATTAATGTTTGGCGAGTTAGAAATAAAAAACCACCGCTTATTAATGCAAAGCCTATCATTTTTATTCCGTACCATACAAATTGCATAGGATCGGAAGTGATCTTTGAATCGATCGCTTTCAAAACTTCGTTAGTCCCTTCTCTTATAATTACCCCTTGATAGGTCCTGAAAATAGTAGACAAGGCCACAAACACCATCCCACCCAAAAAGTGCCATTTGTATTTAACAAAAAAGTGGTTTAAGGCCTTAAGCGATCGCATTTAACAAATTTAGGCCGATTTCGGCTATTTCCCAGTAAAGATAAGGGCTTTAAAGGGGTCCGAAAGGTTAAAAACTCACTTTTTTTGAATATTTTTAGGTTTGGCACTAAACCTTTGCCCGTTTCATACGTCTTATATTAAACAAACCTATATCATGAAAGCAAATAAATTATTTTTTGGGATCACCACACTAGTATTAGCAGGTTCCCTAATATTCACAAGCTGCCGCAAACGCGAAAAGCAAGAAGAAGAGCCCGATCAAGAAACCAGCACTGCAAGCGATAATGCTAATATGGAAAATATTAGCAGCGACATGGACGCCATGGGCGGTGAAGTAGCCGAAAATGGTACACTAAGTCAATACCGTAGCGACGGAACAAATGTTTTATCTATTGCGCCTTGTGCAACCGTAACAGGTTTTGGTACATCAACTATTACAGTTGATTTTGGTACTACAGGTTGTACCGGTGCTGATAATAGAATACGTACAGGAAAGATATTTTATGATCTTTCGCAATGTACTTCTTCTGCTACTACCTATTATCGTAATCCCGGTTTTAAAGTGATCATCACTTCTCAAAATTATGTGGTTGACGGAAATGCTGTGACCATCACAAATAAAACAATTCAAAATACTACACCATTAAGTGTGGGCGGACAAACCGTATTTACAGGAACAAATTTAACCTGGAATATTACGGCTAACATTTCAATTGCTAAAGCAAATAATGGTGGAACTGTAACCTGGACATGCAATCGCACAAAAGAATTAATAAATACAAATGATGTGGCGTGTTACCACGGACAAACATTGCCTATTACTTGGTCAATGGCTAAAGTAAAAATTAAAGGAACTGCAAGTGGCGTAAATTCAAAAGGCGAACAATACACGGTAACTGCTACAGATCTTATTCGTGATTTTACATGTACACCAAGTGCAAATTATCCAAAGCGTCACCCTTTCATAAGCGGTACTTTAGATTATAAACCCGGAACTCGCCCAACCCGCCACGTAGATTACGGAAACGGTGGATGTGATCTTAATGCAACAGTTACAGTAAATGGTGTAACTTACGCAATAACATTACCATAAAAAATAAAGTTTAGTTTAATTTTTGTAAGAACCCATCGAGAAGTCGGTGGGTTTTTTTGTGGAATATCCTCCTTTGAAAAAGGAGGTGTCGCGGAGCGACGGAGGATTCCAATCGGTGTGAAGTTAGAAAAATAAATATTAGGGCGTGCCCCCTCGCAACATTTCGAATTTATTCGTAGCTCGGGGTCGGGCTGGAGTTTATCCTGAGTTTATCGAAGGGCCACTCGCTCTTTTTTATCTCTCTGGAATTATCCACGATAAAAAAGGAGCTCAAACAATGGCTCTCCCGATAGCTATCGGGACCCTCACGCGGCGAAGGGACATTAAAGGTGGATGGATGTTTCATCACGCAGGATAGAAATAATTACTACTTATTCAAATTAATACAAAGCGACTTACATTCAGTACAAATCCCATATTCCTTCCACAAACCAATATGTCCGCACTTATGACAAGTTCCTTTCTCTTTGCAGATATGATCTACAAACTCTTTACTTTCTTTTAATTCTAAATAATTTTGATCCTTTACGAATTTGATAGCGTACAAAATTCCTTCGTTTCGGAGAATATTTAAAAGAGTGAATTTATCGTTCCCATTTAAAACCGGGATCTCTATCCATTTATCGCAGTGTTCACAAAATTCGTTAGGCATTTTTCTAATTTTATTTTTTTCTCAATACTGCAATGCCCAAATCTTTTTGTCGTTATACTTCGACCGTTTGATCTCCATGGTTTTTTCTCCAAAAAGAATAATAATTCCGGACGATATAAGCAGAGAAGAAAGTCCAATGCCAGAAATAGTAAAGAAACGATGCTTATCAAAACCTCCTCCTTTTTTGAACGATACAGCAGGTGATATCACCAAAGCGGTTGCGGCAGAGACCCAAAACCCACATGCAGCCACAGTGCCAATAGTTCTGTCATAAGTTATTCGATGTATATGACCATTTTTAATTTCTGTAATGGAATCGGTTTTTTCAGAATACGCTTTATAGTCTTTGAGTAAAATATCATCATTTTGAAATGATGGTTTTATAAATATAGAATTGTTCTTTATAAATAAGAACTCACCGAACCATTCGCTTGTTCGCGTATACTCTTCCATAACACTATCGGTTTGAATACTAAGAAAATCGTGCGCTCTAAAACGATCAGATCTTTTACCATGTACCAATTTAAATGCTCTAAGAGTATCCTGCGAAAAAGTTGGGATAGAATAAACTAAAAAAATAAATATAAGGATACGCATCGCCAATACTATCCACTAATTTAATTAAAATAATTCAAGGAAAGAAACCGTGTCTTGGTGTCTTGGTGGTTAACAAAACCGTGTTACCCCTTCAACTTCATCAACAAATATGAATACTGCAAGGCCACCGTTTTTGCGCGCTGCTCATTGGTAGAAGAACCGGCATGACCGCCCTCTGTATTTTCATAATAATAAACTTTATATCCCATGTCTATCATTTTTGCAGCCATTTTACGAGCATGACCCGGATGCACACGATCGTCGCGCGTAGAGGTTGTAAAAAATACTTCAGGGTATTTCATATCCTTTTTTAAATTTTGATAAGGAGAATATTTTTTAATGAATTCCCAATCCTTTGTATCAGGATCGCCATATTCGCCCATCCAACTGGCACCCGCTAATAATTTACTGTAACGTTTCATGTCCAATAATGGAACCTGACAAACAACTGCATTATAAAGATCTGGACGCTGTGTGAACGAAACACCCATTAATAAACCGCCATTACTTCCGCCCATGATGCCTAATGTTTTTGCCGAAGCAACATTACGTGTAATTAGATCTTGTGCTACAGAATGAAAATCGTTATAAATATTCTGACGTTTTTCTTTTAACCCCGCCTGATGCCATTTTGGTCCGTATTCACTTCCTCCGCGAATATTTGCTAAAACATAAACGCCGCCATTATCTAACCAACCTTTTCCCATCACACCCGAATAATACGGAAGCATAGATGCTTCAAATCCACCGTACGCATAAAGCAGAGTAGGGTTCTTGCTATTCATTTCAATATCTTTTTTGTAAACAATGAAGTAGGGGATCATCGTTCCATCAGTTGATTTTGCTTTGATCTGTTCAACGGTGTATTTGCTTGCGTCAAAATAAGCAGGTAAGGATTTAAGCGGTTTTACAGTATTTGCAGCAGCATCGCCAACGTATAATGAAGATGGCGTTAAGAAATTTTGGAAATAGAAAAAGTAAAGATCAGAATTCTCATCGCCACCGGCTAAGCTTATGGTGCCAAAATCAGGGGCAGGGACCTTTACTTTACCCCATTTTTTATTTTCGAAGGTGTAGATGTATAATTCGCTTTTTACATTGGTTAAAATAGAGACCAATAATTTATTTTTTGTACTGCTTACCGAAGAGATGCTCGAAAATTCATCCGGCTCATAGATTAGTTGTGCTTCTTTTTTCCCTTTTAATAAAGCAGTAAAATTTAAACTGATCACTGATCCTTGTTTGTATTTAGTGGTTCCAATGGTCCAATCTGATTTTAAACTTACAATTAATTCATCGTTCAAAAGATCAGAGATATCATTCTCTTCGGGAATATCTAATTTTACAGGCTTATCATTTACGATCACCGAAATGATATTTGTGTAGAATGTAACATTTTGTCCAACGAATAAATATTTTTTATCTCCATCGCGCATTTTATAACCGTACGCTTGCACATCGGTTTCTTTTCCTTCCAAAATAAGTTTAGCATCTTTTAAAGGCGTTCCGCGTTTCCATAATTTTACCTGGCGTGCATAACCCGAAGTTGTCATGGTGCCTTTTCCAAAATCGGTAGAAACGATAAGCGTATTCTCATCATAATAACTTGCACTGCCTTTTGATTCAGGTAAAACAAAACCGTCTTTAATGAATTCTTTTTTTACAGCGTCGAATTCCTTTACAGTTACTGCATCTCCACCGCCATTAGATAAGTTGACTAAAAAACGTTCGTATTTTGGATAAAGCGCATCCGAACCTTTATAAACCCATTTGATATTATCCTTTTTCGAAAGATCATCAATATCTAATACTGTTTCCCAAGTAGGATTTCCACCTAGATAATCCTCTTTGGTTGTTCTGCGTAAAATTCCGCGAGGATTAACCCGATCTTGCCAAAAATTATAAATATAATTTCCATAAATACCCGGAGCTGCAATACGTTCTTTTGAATTATAGATCTCCAAACTTTTATCGTAAACGCTTTGGTAAATTGGTTGTTTACTTAACACATCAAAGGTTGCTTTATTTTGAGCTTCCACCCATTCAAGCGACTTTTTACTGTCGACATCCTCTAGCCATAAGAATTTATCTTCTTCCTGAGCATTTGTAAAATTGAAAGCAAGAAGCGCTGCTGATAATACGATATAATTTTTCATGTGTATGATTTACCTTTGCAAGTTAGGAATTATTAGTGTGAAAAGAAGGTAAAAATGGGGAGTGGTGAATATTTAATTTTAGAGGCTAGGCCTTTAACCATAGAGAGCGCTAAAGCGCTTCACGGCGGTTTACATAGAGGTTCATAGAGTCAAACTAAACGCCTAATTCTAAACATAATTTTCTCTATGAACCTCTATGAAGAACTCTATGTACTCCGTGGTAAAAAAGGGATTAAAAATAATCTTCAAGAAAAGGCTTCATCTCAGCCTCTATCCCTTTTCGTAATTCAACCAATCGCATGGCGTATTTTTCTTGCGCCATTTCTCTATCGGTATGAGGCACCCATTTTTTTACGGTCTTTGTTTTACCGGTTTTATCTACAGCAACAAATACAATAATGCAATGTGTTGTTTTAATATATTTTTCTCCGGTTATTGGTCTGCTAAAAACATCGCAGGCAATATGCATACTTGTATTGCCCGTATGCACCACGCGAGCACTTACTTTTACAAGATCACCAATTTGAATTGGTTTAAAAAAACGAATTCCGCCAACATATAACGTTACAGCATAGCCTTCAGCCCAACTGCTGGCGCACGCATACGCTGTTTGATCGATCCATTTCATTACTGCGCCTCCGTGAACTTTACCACCGTAATTTACATCAGCCGGCTCGCTGATGAATTGGAATGTTATTTGATTTTGCATGTAACTAAGATAAGGATTTTTTTTAACCACGGAGTCCTTCGGCTCATAGAGGTTTGCATAGAGGTTCATAGAGTATAACTAAACGCTTATTAAACATTACTATTCTCTATGAACCTCCATGAAATACTCCATGTACTCTATGGTTAAAAAGCCCTACTCATCTCCGCAATGTCCGTAGGCCCAACCCTACAACAACCCCCAATAATATCCGCTCCAAGTTGAAGCCATTCTTTACTAAGAAGCGTACAAGTTATTGGTCCTGACCATGATTTTGTTAGGGCATTATAAATTTCTCCAGAGTTTGGGTAAACAACTATCTTTTTGTTGTGCGGAACATTTTTCAATTCTTTTATCAATCCCGAAATATATTCAGGCTTGGTACAATTTACGCCAATAGCAAATACGTTTGGATGATCGGCAAATAATTTCGCAATTTCTTTTATGGGTGTACCATCACATAAATGTTTATCGTCCTTACACGAAAACGATACCCATGCTTGTTTTTTTACATCTTTTAAAACGTCGTATAATACTTTTCCTTCTCTTAAACTCGGAATAGTTTCGCAAGCATAAATATGCGCATTGCTTTTTTCTAAAATACGCAAACGGATTGTATGAAATTCCTTTAACGACTCATCACTAAGGTGATAATTTCCGTGATACTCTGAGCCATCACCCAAATACGCACCAAAGGGACCAATACTTGCAGCGATAATTGCATCTTTTTTCCCTGTTTGTCTTATAGCTTCTTCAGCAGCCCAAACCGACTTTAAAATTAATTCTTCCGCTTCTTTTTTTGAAAGTCCTAGCGACATGAACCCACGAGTACTTGCTTGATAACTCGACGTGATGATACATTTTGCACCGGCCTTTAAATACGCTTTGTGTGCTTCAACAATTGAATCCACATCTTCATACAACAAACGCGCGCTCCAGAGTTTATGGTTAAGATCACAACCCAAACTTTCTAATTCGTTAGAAAGACCGCCATCGAGGAGGAGAGGGTAGGAGATTTGCATTATTAAAAGTAAGAAAAAAATAGATAAATTTAACCACGAAAGGCACGAAAATAAGAGGCAAACACGAAGGCCACGAAATTTTGTGTCTTTCGTGTATACCTTTCGTGCTTTTCGTGGTTAAATTTTAAAGGGTGTTGCGAAGCGACGGAGGAGTTGACAGTTCAGTGATTGTAATCCTCCGTCACTCCGTGACACCTCCTTTTTCAAAGGAGGATATTCCCACACTCGCGTTGATCGTCCTTTGCTGCGAAATGCGACGGGAGAGTTTAATGACCCCTAAATATTAATCGAATAATAAATTCTCATAAACCTACTGGTATATTCAACATATCTACCGGAATAAATACCCCATTGAACCTGAAACTTTAAACCAACTTGTTGTTGAATTCTAAAACCATCATTGATAATACCTAAGTTTAAATTCAATTGAAGATCAACAGGACCTTGAAATTTTAGTTTTGAGGTTTGTTCGCTTCGGTAATCTGATCGTTCGACCACAAAAATATTTGTAATGGAACAACTATCTCGGTAATAAGAAAAAGTGCTTACTGTATTATTCCATATATTAGGCTTTACCGAAAAACCGGTTGAGTGAGTTAATTTAAATTTCTCGTTCTTAAATGGCGAATATACTTTTTGAAGATCAAGATCTACTATTGCGGAATATCTTTTCTCAAAATAGGTATTTGTATTCGCTAGATGTTTTCGTCCATTATAAATTACCGTATTACCCGCAACAGTATCAATAAAACTAAATTCTGTGGTTTGCATCCTATTCGTTTCATTATAAAATTCTTCATAAGCAATTCCAAGCGCAGGTGTAAAGTACCAGTTGTTCTTTAATAGTAAATTATAACCAATACATCCTTTCAGAAAAGGACGTTTTGATTGATGAACTGGATCGTAGTAATAATAATAGGGAAGATATCGTGGAGAATTCCCAACTTCAAGCCCAATTTTAAATTTATTTAGTTTAAAAGGATTACCCCTAATACTATCGCCTTGCGCTTGTGTAAAACTTACAAAACATAAAAGACAAATACTATGAAAGAGGTTTTTCATAGTTTAATAACGGAAAAGGGTGGGGTTTAGTGTGTGGGTTAAAATGGTAGACACGGATTAAAAATCCGCGCAAGCGGTAGGACTAATAATACTATAAGGTAATAAATGGAGGTTCTAGAAAAACGCGTTTACTGTAAAACTCAGATACTTGATTAGTCATAGTTTCGATTTCTTCTTGGCTAATTTTATCCGAAAGGGTTGCCAACTTATCTCTAAAAGCACCTATGGGGTTAAGTTCATTAAGAAATTCTTGAGACAGGATGTTCTTTTCAACTAGTATTTTAACTCTTTTTTTAAGAGCTAGCTTTCCTTCTTCTTCGTCTTTATATTCTCGCTTGTATAATCTTTTTATCTCTTCTTCAACATCCCTGTATTTTTCAAAAAAAACTTTACTTCTTTCGTCTATGGCAGTTACTGCATTTACAATTACTTGTTCCTTTTCTTCTTTAGGAATAACTATCTTATCAATACTATTAAGCGCTTCCTTTATTTTCGGCTCTAACTCCTTAATTAATTCAATAGTCTCTTCAAATTCAAATTTATTTAGCAGATTATTATGAGCCACTATACATCGTAGCTCATAGAGTCGAGTCCATTTTTTGTTTAGGTATCCATCTTCAAAATTAACAAACGATTTAAAATATCTCTCCCAATTCGATCTTGGTATATACTCTTTTAATTCTTTTAAATCTAGCTCTTCGCTTTTTTTTGTGCTTTTAAGCGTTTTGAATAAATTATTTATATCGTTGGTTTGATAAGGTCTGAAAAGAAAATCAGCTAACTGAATAAAATCTGTTTCATGCAGAACATTAATGTTCGGATTTTCAGATTTCCCCTTTTTCTTAAGTGAAGATCGCATCTCGCTGGGTAAAGTTTCGTCCGTCCAGTTCAAACCAATATTCGTCAACATAAAGGAAGTTAATAACTTGCGCATTAGATTCTCTATTCTGTTTATTTCCGGATAAGCTTTTGCCGAATAGTAATTGGAAATATCGTCCCACAAGACATTCAAGTTTCCTTCCGCCCTTTTTATCTGTTCTCTAATTGTTTTTAATAGTTCTAAAAAAATTGGGATTATTGATTCGTCAGTTCCTGTAAGTTTTATTCTAAAAAAACGTTGGTTTTTGTCTTTTACGTCTTCTGAGAATATTTCATAAACGAATTCTGTACTCTCAAAAATAATTTTGTTCTTTTTAATAGTTACTAAAGAATTAGTTTCAAGTAGTTTATTAAAGGATTCTATATTACTGCAGAATGAGCCTTTATGCTCCATCATAACAAGATATTCAACAAGGAGTTTGTCCATTGATTCAGATATATAAAACTATTTTATTTAACAAAAAACCCACCGTCTCCGATGGGTTCTTAGTTTTTTATTTTCTTTTAAGCCTTCACATTCGCTCTAATAATATTCAGCGCTCCACCGGCTTTGAACCACTCAATTTGTTGAGCGTTATAGCTGTGGTTCACTTTAAATTCATCTTTGCTTCCGTTCGCGTGGTTCAATGTAATAGTTAAAGGCGTGCCCGGAGTAAATGAAGTTAATCCTGTGATATCAATTATATCATCTTCTTGTATTTTATCGTAATCGGCAGTGTTAGCAAATGTGAGGGCTAACATACCTTGCTTTTTTAAATTTGTTTCGTGAATACGTGCAAATGATTTCACCAATACAGCGCGCACTCCTAAATGGCGCGGCTCCATGGCTGCGTGTTCACGTGAAGAACCTTCGCCGTAATTTTCGTCGCCAACTACAATACTTCCAATTTGTTTGGCTTTGTATTGACGTTGAACTACAGGAACTCCTTCGTAAGCTCCGGTGATATGATTTTTTACTGAATCGGTTTTCCCGTTGTAAGCATTTACAGCACCGATCAACATGTTGTTTGAGATATTATCTAAATGTCCGCGGAACTTTAACCATGGACCTGCCATAGAAATATGATCCGTTGTACATTTTCCTTTTGCTTTTATTAATAAACGCAATCCTTTAAAATCAATTCCCGGCCACGCTGCAAATGGATCTAATAATTGTAAGCGTTTAGAATCTCCGGCAACTGCAACTTGTATTTTGCTACCATCGGTAGCCGGCGCTTGATAACCTGCATCTTTTACATCAAAACCTTTTGGCGGTAATTCATCACCAAATGGTGCATCTAATTTTACTTTTTCGCCTTTTTCGTTGGTTAATGTATCTGTCAATGGATTAAATCCAAGATCACCTGCAATTGCTAATGCCGAAACAATTTCGGGTGAAGCAACAAAGGCGTAAGTGTTTGGGTTTCCATCAGCACGTTTGGCGAAGTTGCGATTGAACGAATGTATAATGGTATTCTTCTCTTGTTTTTCTGCACCCATTCTGTCCCACATGCCAATACACGGTCCGCAAGCATTTGTAAATACTGTCGCACCGCAATCATCAAACACTTTTAAAAACCCATCGCGCTCAATTGTATAACGAATTTGTTCGGAACCCGGATTGATCAAGAATCCCGCTTTTGATTTCAAACCTTTTGCATTCACTTGTTTGGCAATAGAAACAGCGCGCGAAATATCTTCGTAAGAAGAATTTGTACACGAACCAATTAAACCTACTTGTATTTTCATTGGCCAGCCATTTTTTTCAGCTTCTGCTTTTAATTTTGAGATTGGTGTAGCTAGGTCCGGAGTAAATGGTCCGTTCACATGTGGCTCGAGTGTAGATAAATTAATTTCAACTACTTCGTCAAAATATTTTGCCGGATCTGCATAAACTTCTGCATCTCCTGTTAAGTGTTGTTTAATTCCATCTGCCAAAGCAGCTACATCGGCACGGCCTGTTGCTTTTAAATAACGACTCATACTATCATCATAACCAAATGTAGAAGTAGTTGCACCAATTTCTGCACCCATATTACAAATGGTTCCTTTTCCTGTACAACTTAAACTAATTGCGCCATCACCAAAATATTCTACAATTTTATCGGTACCACCTTTTACGGTTAAGATTCCTGCTACTTTTAAAATAACATCCTTTGCACTTGTCCAACCATTTAATTTACCGGTTAATTTGATCCCAATTAATTTCGGCATTTTTAATTCCCAAGGTAAACCTGCCATTACATCACAAGCATCAGCTCCACCAACTCCAATGGCTATCATTCCTAAACCACCTGCATTCACCGTGTGCGAATCGGTTCCTATCATCATTCCACCAGGGAACGCGTAATTTTCTAATACAATTTGATGAATGATACCAGCGCCCGGTTTCCAAAATCCAATACCATATTTATTTGAAACGGAAGCCAAGAAATTAAACACTTCTTCGCTTTCGGTCTTTGCTCTATTAAGATCGTCTTTGGCCCCAACTTTTGCTTGGATCAAGTGATCACAATGCACCGAAGAAGGCACAGCTACTTTTGGACGGCCTGCTTGCATAAATTGCAGCAATGCCATTTGCGCTGTTGCATCTTGCATAGCCACGCGATCGGGATTAAAATCCACGTATGCTTTTCCGCGTTCGTAATTTTTTACAGAGAAAGCCGCATCCAAATGCGAGTAAAGTATTTTTTCTGCTAAAGTTAAGGGGCGTCCTAATGTTTTACGCGCCGCTTCAATACGAGCAGGCATCTTTGCGTAAACCTGCTTGATCATTTCAATATCAAAAGCCATAATGGGGATTTTTAGTGACCCAAAGTTACTTAGAAATTAAGAAAAAAGCCAATTTTTACCGCTGTTTTTTTGCCACAAAGACACGGAGACGCGGAGTTATATAATCTTCTAAAACCCTTATAGAATGGGGGTTACAGGCAATCAGCAGCTTGGCTGCCTTAACATTTATTAATTTTTTACAAAAGAAACACAAAGACTTTTTAGAACAAAATTAACCACCAAGACACCAAGACACGGTTCTGTCCATTGAAAAAACTGTGTCTTGGTGTCTTGGTGGTTTAATATAAGTAGTGGTGATCAAAAAATTCTTTGTGTTACTGCCATTAGGTTTGCAGCACCCCAACATTATACACTTTTGTAATAGGCGAGTGGTTTGCCATTTCAATTCCCATGCTAATTACTTTGCGGGTTTCGAGTGGATCAATAATTGCATCTAACCATAAGCGCGAGGCAGCGTAATACGGAGATGTTTGCGAATCATAACGATCTTTAATTTTATTATATAATTCTGCTTCTTTTTCGGGAGTAATTTCTTCGCCTTTTGCTTTTAAAGAAGCCACTTCTATTTGAACTAATACTTTAGCTGCTTGTGCGCCGCCCATTACCGCTACTTGTGCAGTTGGCCATCCAACAATTAAACGCGGATCGTAGGCTTTTCCGCACATCGCATAATTTGCAGCGCCATAACTATTTCCAATAATGATGGTAAATTTTGGAACAACCGAATTGCTCATCGCACTTACTAATTTTGCGCCATCTTTTATTATTCCTCCATGTTCGCTGCGAGAGCCTACCATAAATCCGGTGGCATCTTGTAAAAACACTAAAGGAATTTTTTTCTGATTGCAATTCATAATAAATCGCGCAGCTTTATCGGCGCTATCACTATAAATTACACCACCAAATTGCATTTCGCCTTTTTTACTTTTCACAACTTTGCGTTGATTGGCAACAATGCCAACAGCCCAACCATCAATGCGTGCATAAGCACAAATAATAGATTGTCCGTATAATTCTTTGTATTCATCAAATTTACTTTCGTCAACTAAGCGCTCGATTATATCACGCATATCGTATTGCTTATCCCTAAGATCAGGAATAATGCCATACATTTCTTTTGGATCTTTTTTTGGAAGAGCAGGCGTGTCACGATCAAAGCCGGCTTTATCGTAATCGCCAACTTTTGCCATAATATTTCTAATGCGATTTAAACAATCAGCATCATCTTTACATTTATAATCAGTTACACCGCTAATTTCGCAATGTGTACTTGCTCCACCTAAAGTTTCATTATCAATTGTTTCGCCAACAGCCGCTTTTACCAAATAACTTCCAGCTAAAAATATACTTCCGGTTTTATCAACTATCATGGCTTCATCACTCATGATCGGAAGGTAAGCTCCACCCGCAACACAACTTCCCATTACCGCAGCCACTTGTAAAATTCCCATACTGCTCATCACAGCATTATTCCTGAAAATTCGTCCGAAATGTTCTTTATCGGGAAAGATCTCATCTTGCATTGGTAAATACACACCGGCACTATCCACTAAATAAATAATTGGTAATCTATTTTCCATCGCGATCTCTTGCGCGCGTAAATTCTTTTTTCCTGTAATTGGGAACCAAGCTCCTGCTTTTACTGTAGCATCATTTGCTACAACAATACATTGTTTTCCGCTTACATATCCAATTACAATTACAACTCCGCCACCGGGACAACCGCCATGTTCGGTGTACATCTCATAACCCGCAAAAGCACCCATTTCAACACGAGGAGTATCTTTATCCAATAAAAGATCGATACGCTCACGAGCTGTCATTTTTCCCTGTTCGTGCAACTTATCAATACGGCTTTTACCACCGCCAAGATAGATCTTGCTTAAACGTTGCTCCATTTGGGAGATAAGCAATTTCATCTTGTCGTCGTTCTTATTGAATTCTAAGTCCATATGTTGTGAATAGAATGGTAAATATACAAAGTCTGGCCAGTATAAAAAACATCAAAATATCTGTATTTCTGCTCATTTTATCTTAATTTTGATGCATGAAAAATTTCCTTAAGGGCACAGGGGTTGCCATTGTTACCCCTTTTACTAAAAAAGGCACTGTTGATGTTAAAGCATTAGAACGATTAATTAAACATTTAATTAATGGTAAGGTTGAATATATTGTAGTGAATGGAACTACAGCAGAAAGTGTAACGCTAACAAAAGAAGAAAAGCAATTAGTGATACATACGGTTGTTAAGACCAATAAAAAACGTTTGCCTTTGGTATTAGGAATTGGTGGAAATAATACAGCCGAGGTAGTGCATGCCATTAAAACAACTAATTTAAAAGATTTCTCTGCCATTCTTTCGGTGGCACCGTATTATAATAAACCAAATCAACAAGGTTATTACGAACATTACAAAGCAGTTTCTAAAGCAAGTAAATTGCCAATTATATTATACAATGTGCCGGGAAGAACGGGAAGTAATGTTACAGTTGAAACTCAATGTAAAATAGCGCGCGATTTTAAAAATATTGTTGCAACAAAAGAAGCGAGTGGAAATATTGAGCAAATAATGAAGATCATCAAAAATAAACCAAAAGATTTTATGGTTATTAGTGGAGATGATAATTTAACCCTTGGAGTAATTGCTTATGGCGGAGTAGGTGTGATATCGGTTGTTGCCAATGCATTTCCAAGAGATTTTAGCGATTTGGTTCGTGCTGCTTTGAAACACGATATGGAAAAAGCACAAAAATTACATTATAAATTGGTGGATATTACCGATGCTTTATTTGCTGACGGAAATCCGGGAGGAATTAAACATGCTTTAAATAAATTAAAAATAACTGAAACTTATGTACGTTTGCCTTTGTGCGAACCAAATAATTCGGTAAAAGAAAAATTAGATCAATTAATTAAGAATTACTAATGGGTAAGACACAAATATTGAACACGGTTCAGATCGGGCAAAAGATAAACCGCATGGTATATCAGATTTACGAAACTAATTTTGGAGAAAAAGAATTATTGATCGCCGGAATAGATGGTAATGGTTATATGCTTGCCAAAGAGATCCACGATCGTTTGAAGAAAGTGGCGGATATTAAATTGACCTTAGGAAAGATAACCTTGAATAAAGATGAGCCTTGGAGAACAAAACCTGTAACAGATTTTGAAGAAAATGATTTTGTGAATAAGAACGTATTGGTAATTGATGATGTATTGAACAGCGGTAAAGCATTAATGTACGCCACAAAATTATTTTTAAGTAAGCCTGTAAAGAAATTAAATACCTTGGTGTTGGTGGATAGAAGTCATACCCGTTTTCCGATAAAAGCGGATTTCGTTGGATTATCGTTAAGCACCACGCTGCAAGAACATATTGAAGCCGACTTCAGTAAAAAAGGAAGTGAAGCGGTTTTTTTAATTTAAGATGAGTCAGATAAAATCGGAAAGTGATCTAAAATTGAATGCGCTATTGGAAGTAACCAAGGCCATCAATAATAATTTTTCCACGGCTCAACTTCTCGAACTTTATAAAGAGATCTTACAAAAACGTTTGGGCGTAGGACGCTTAGTACTTTTTAGTTTAGATAGAACATGGGAATGTTTATTGACCTATGGCATTCCTGATTATGCTTCTGTTCCGGTTTTTGAAGAGGTGCTTCTTCAGTTCAGCGAAATTGAAACTATCACTTATAATAAAGGAGAGCTCAGCAAGAGTTTTGAGATCGTTATTCCTGTTTATCATAAAAAAAGTCCATTGGCGTTTGTGTTATTAGGAGATGTTGATCCCGACAAAATTGAATTGAGTAAATCGGTAAAGCATTTACCATTTGTGCAAACGCTCACTAATATTATTGTGGTGGCCATTGAGAATAAGAAATTATTTAAATCCAATATTCAAAAAGCACAGATAAATAAAGAATTAGAATTAGCACAGAATATGCAGGAGATGTTATTCCCGCACGACCTTCCGCACTCTGATTCATTCAATGTGAACGCTAAATATTTACCGCATCAACAAGTGGGCGGCGATTATTACGATTTTATTAAATTAAATAATCACGAATTTATTTTTTGTATTGCTGATGTAAGTGGAAAGGGAGTAAGCGCTGCCATTTTGATGAGTAATTTACAAGCAACCTTGCAATCGCTTTGTAATTACACGCATAATTTAAAGGATATCATTATTGAACTTAACAAACGTGTAATTAATAATACCAATTACGAAAAATTTGTTTCTTTCTTTTTAGGAAAGATAAATACGAAGAGTCAGCAATTAACATATATTAATGCAGGGCATAATGCGCCTTTAATTTATAATGAGAAAAAATTCATAGCCCTAAGTAAAGGAACAACTTTATTGGGAATACAAGAAGACCTTCGCGATATTGAAGTTGATATTTTTAATTACGCTTCTGATCTTATTTTATTTTGTTATACCGATGGGTTAACGGATACTATTAATGATAGTGATGAATCGTTATCCATTGAAAGCGTAAAAGAATGTATTGTAGCGCATAAAAATGATTCTCCCGAAGTATTGAATGCTTCTATCATAAAACTAGCAACTGAATATAAAGGACAGCAGGATTTTACGGATGATATTGCGCTTCTTACTTTAAAAGTTACAGACCTCATTTTTTAGAGGCATTTAACCACGGAGTGCATAGAGGTTTGCACGGAGGTTCATAGAGAAAAACTGTATTTGATATTAGGCGGTTTTGAGCTCTATGAACCTCTATGCAATCCTCTATGAAGCCGAAGGCCTCTATGGTTAAAAAAATCTCTAAAAATTATTACTGTTCCTCTTGTGTCCCATTCTTATGGAACAGATCAATGCAAACCATGATCGATAAAAAACTCCAGAATGGAAGAGAAAGTTTATCGGTATCTAAAAAGTTATTGATGAATCCGTGAATGAAATAAGTTACTAGTCCAAGAAAAACTCCTGTTCCTAATATTCGTATCTCCGGATCTTTTACCTCTTTATATAATCTGTATCCAAAATTAAAAGTATAGAACATCAAACAAAGTACGATCAATAATCCAATTAATCCTTCTTCGGCTAATGGACCTAAATATTCACTGTGGGCATTTCCATTTGTTCCAAAGTTTGTACTAATAACTGTTTTCTGACTACTTAATTGAAAAGGCGCATACATGAACATATAAGTTCCGGGTCCCCACCCAAACACCGGTTTATCTTCCCACATGCGCACTGCACAACTCCAACGATTCAAACGTTCTAAATTGGAAGCATCTGTAGAAATATTTGACACTGATTCAATATTATTTAAAAATCCTTCTTCGGCATCGGTATTATTTCTTCCTAATGCAATTAAGATCTCATCTTGAAAACTGAACATGAGTGCACCGGTAACAAATAATACTGTGATCAATACTTTGAATCTAAAGCGTAACAATAATGTTACATAAATTGCTAAGGCAACAGCCACACCTAACCAGGCAGCGCGTGCATAGGATAAAGTGATGGCAACACTAAACAATACCAAAAGAAAAAGATACATGAGTTTATTAAATCTACTTACAGTGCTCATGCAAAGAAAAGAAACCAATACAGGAATGAACATCGCCAGTGCTGCTCCGTATGCTGTATGATCATTGTAAAACGGACTCATTACCCAATCGGCCGATTTGTGATCGAAGCCATATTTGGAATGGGTATAAATGGTGTAAAGACAAACAATAGCCAAAGCAGCCATGTATGCATTTAGAAAAGGAATAATGTTTCGCTTGTTTTTGAAAAGATAGTTCGCTAAAAAATAACAACTGAATACGAACCAGCAACGCGAGATCAAGAATTTAAGCGAAATAATAATTTCTTCGCTTGTAAGCATAGTTATAAATATCCAAAAGAGTTGAATGTAAATGAGGATAGTTAAGGGATGCGTATTGATACGCCGGTCATATTGATTTGTATAGATCTTATTAAGAAAATACAATAACATTAAACCTACCATCAGTGGTTCGGCGGGTAAACTTAAATTTACTGTCCCGTAATAACCAAGCTCTTTGAGTGAAACGGAGAGTGGGGTAACGAACGCCAATAAAAAAAGTAAACTCTGTAAATGATAGATGGCATAGTATCCAACGATCAAAACAAACGGAATAGCGTTGTACTCAAAAAAGTAATCGCGTTTTTTTACCAAAACGTAAACGTTGCCAATGATATAAAGGGCAACTAGAAAATAAAGTATATATGTCTTATTAAGCTTCTTGAGCATTTTTTCTCATACGCATCCTGAAGCGGATCAAAATAATAACGATACAAAAAATAAATGTCGACAAACTTGCTACGATGATGAACATGGATCGCACAGGGTAGCAACGCTTATCGGTTAACGTTGGATGAGAGATAATTGAAAAGAACGTAATATCTCCCGCATAATCCATATAGAATTTATCGCGCTTGTAAACAATGCGTCCGTACGATTTAGCTAGACCTTTGATCTTTTCTGAATATTCTTTTTGCTTGAGCTTCTTTATTTTTTTGCCTTTACCTTTTCCGTCCTCACCCTTTACATCTTTCTCATTGCCCTTAGCATCAATATAGATCTCGTCGTTTTGAGCTAAAGCCAATACCGAATCAATAGATTCATTCTGTTTTTTGATGGTCTTACCAATATTTTTAATGTATTGAGACAGGATGAATTTTTTTGTATTCTTGATATGATCATTTGTGAGTGCAAGAATTCCGCCATTGATCTCCTGTGCTTTTAAGCGATCATGGTCCTTCACAATGATCTCAACCGATTCGAGCATAGTAGGCGAGATGCTAATGTAATCTTTATAATAATAATCAAACAAAGCTCTTCCATTTTTATCGGTAAGCGTATCAATTCCCCAATATTGAAACAATTTATATTTTTCTGCAAGCGCCATTTTCACGTCGCTGCTTGTAAAATATTGTATCAATTGTTCGGTTGTTGATTCGTCCGACGTTGGATATAAGTTTACCGGCGCAACTACCGATACCGATTTGTAAAGAGGAGTTATCATGTAAGTAGAAGCCCCTGTAATAGCAGCCACTACAAATATGATGATCGCGATCTTCCACTTGTGCGACCAGATCTCAACAAATAGATCTTCTGTTTTATTAAATTCTGCCATCGTGTCAATTTTTGGTGCAAATACTTTTTGGGTGTGTTGCACTGGTTTGATGTCTTGTTTTAATTGATCTCTTAATTCTTGTATCTCTTTTTTTAGTTCTAGTATTGCTTCTGTTGGTATTGTATTGGCGACTTCCTTTTTTAGATCTTCTTCTTTTAATTTTTGGGGCCGCACTTCTTTTTTAAAATCCCTGGCCACTTTCGTGGTAAGCCATGTCAGTCAGCCATTATCCAATTTTAGTTTTACAACATTCTCTTTGAACATCAAAATAATAAAGGTGAGAATGAAAGTTGAAAGCAATGTTATCAAAACAATAAGTGTTTTAATAGGACGCGCTTTGAATTCATCGGGAACACCTTTTTCTACTACTTGTAAGAAAGGGATGTATTTATCTTTATTAACTAAGGCCTCATCATATTTTGCTTTGATCACCGGAAATTTAAAACGGTATTTTCTTAAATTCTCACTTACATGCAAATAAGCCCCACCGTATTTTTTTAGATTATTTAATTTCTCTTCTAAAACTTTTGCGGCTGTGCTATTTCCTTTTTCGAGTGCTTTAGCATAACTTTTTGTATAAGCTTCAACGTCTTCTTTATAATCGAGGATACCCAAGTTGCGCAATACTTGCAAACTATCTTCCATTTCATTCATATTCTTAATGGTACTCTCGTATTCTCCTTTTACAATGGCAAAAGCGTTGTTGGCCATGCCCATGGTCATTTCGTGACGAACTGTATCGCAATAATCTAAAATACCATTACAAATTTCGGCTGCACCGTTTGCTGTGTAATCGTAGGTCTCAACTTTAATTGAATTATAATCGGTGCGTTTGATCTTAACCATGTTGTCCCATTTCAAACGCAAATTGTGGTAGGCGAATTTATCTTTACTCACACTCCAACGTTCCCATAAATTAAATTTATCGGCCACAAGGGTCTTTAAAGTTTCAGAGGTTAATATCTGCACAGCTTTTTCTGCATCGTCTTCGTCGCCCAACATGTTATAGTCTTCTTGGTTCCCAATATTCTGCTCAATGATGAGTTTTGATACCGAAAATTGTCGCGTTGGGAATACGGTAGCTGTAGATTTGTATTGCGGCGCGATCATAAACGAAATAATTGCGGCAATAAAGGTGGCCGATAACGTGCACACCAGTAATGGTTTTTTCCATTCCACAGCCTTATTTACCAGGCCCATTAAATTGATCTTGTTGTTTTCCATTATCTGTATTTAATAAATCGTAAAATTGATTTGTGATTAAGTAATCCTGTAACAAAAGCGAATAGACCACTGAATATTAGCATGATCACGAAATTCATTTTCCATTGGGGAGTTAAATTTACTGTAAAATAATTAATAAAGACCACCCCAATGATGAATAATACAAGGGAAGTGATGAATTTTTTATTAAAATGGAAGTTAAATATCTTATAGCATAGGAAAACCTGAACGCCTGCCGCAAAAAATTGGGTAATGAGACTGGCAATAGCACTTCCGTAAGCCAACATTTTTGGGATCAAAATAAAATTAAGAACAAGGTTGAGTAAAATACTGGTAACGGCCATAATGTTTAGTTGTTTAAAACTACCGTTAGCAGTGAGGAGAGTTCCAAATATATACACCATAGAAATTGCGGTGAAACAACACATCAACAATCCCAATACTTCATGGCCTTCTGAATTTCCATTGTAGATCAGTTTGCAAAATTCATCCGCATAAAATAAGCAACTGATGGAAACAATTAAACATGGCGTGATCAATAATGTGAATGATAATTTAACGATGTTCTCAATATTCTCTTTTTGCTTTAACATTCTACTAAAAATAGGAAGTAATTGAACGGCAAACAGTATGGCAATATTGTTCGCGGCATCTAATAATCTAAAGGCTTTTGCATAAATACCGGTTTGATATTTCCCAAGATCGCCTCCCAAAATACGTTCTATCATAATGGCATCTGCGCGATTGTAGAATGTCATGAGTAAAACTAACATGGCAAATGGAAAACTCTTTTTGAGGATCATCCAATTAAATGCCCAGTGCCAATTGAGTTTGAAGGTGTGTGTCTCTTTGAGTACGATCACAAATCCTATTAAGGCTGTGAAAAAATATCCTGCCGTTTGTGCATAGGCAAAGTTCATGATGTCAACTTTCAAACCAAATAAGCCAAACATCATCGCAAAGAAAACAATGAGCATGATCACACGATCAAGAACAGAAACAACACTATCGATGCGAAATAAATGCAATCCTTGAAGGTACGAACGCATAAAAGCGATCATGCTCAATAAAAAACTATTAAAACAAAGTACAATAAGTAATTTCAAATAACGGATCTCGCCCTGGTAAACAACAGCTGCAAGAATAAGCGTAATGAAAATGTAAAAAGCACCGAGTGCAAATTTTAATGCCAAAAGTTTACTGAAATGCTTACTTAAAAGATGAGAGTTTTGCGCAATATTTCGGTTATTGAAATTAGCCAGACCAAGATCGAGAAGAATATTGGTAAGAAAAGAAAAACTGAATAAGGCCATGTATTCGCCATACACTGAGTTACCCACTTCCATTTGCACTTTGGGGTCAACAATAAGGATCCAAAACGGCTTAATTAAAAGGTTTAAAGCCAGTAATATAGCTAGGTCGAATATGAACTTCTTTTTTTGCAAAAAAATGGAAGCACAAAGATAGCATATTTTAGCGTCAAAACTAATTTAGTTAAACCTCATAAAATTATGATTTACAACATATTAACTAGCTTTATTTAAAACAATTGAAACTCATATTAATTTCATAGTTTTGCATCGTGCAAATTGTTGTAAATACAAGGCTTTTACTTAAAAATAGGTTAGAGGGGATAGGTTGGTTCAGTTATCAAACTTTAAAACACATTACTAAAAAGCATAAAGACGTTCATTTTGTGTTTTTATTCGACCGACCGTTTGATGATGAATTTATTTTTTCGGATAATATAACCCCCTTAATTGTTGGTCCGCAAGCGCGCCATCCAATTTTATATTACGCTTGGTTTCACGTAAGCATTAAACATGTTTTAAATAGATTAGAACCTGATCTTTTTTTATCTCCTGATGGATTTTTATCTCCGGGCGCAAAATGCAAACAACTTCCGGTGATCCACGATATTAATTTTTTGCATCATCCAAAAGATTCCAAATGGTTAACAGCAAAATATTATAACCATTACTTTCCGCGCTACGCAAGGGCTGCCACGCGCATAGCAACTGTTTCTGAATACAGTAAAAAAGATATTTCGGAGAATTATAAAATTGATCTTAACAAAATTGATGTAGTTTATAACGGGATCAATGATTTTTTTAAACCGGTGGATGAATTCAAAAAGATCGCAACGCGTAAAAAATTTGCGAACGGTTGCGAGTATTTTGTGTATGTAGGATCTGTAAATCCGAGAAAAAATATCACAACTCTTGTAAAAGCATTTGCAGAATTTAAAAAAGAAAAAAACAGCAAAATAAAATTAGTGGTTGCGGGTCCTGCCGCATGGGGAATGAGCGATACTTATGCCATGATAAAAGCTGCAGGAGTTGAAGGGGAAGTAATTTTTACGAATAGATTAAGCAATGAGGATATGGCTTTAGTACTTGGAAGTGCATTAGCCATGACATTTATCCCATATTACGAAGGCTTTGGGATTCCTTTAGTAGAGGCCATGGCAGCAGAGGTCCCAATTATCACAAGCAATGTTACCAGTTTACCCGAAATTGCAGGAGATGCAGCGTTATTGGTTAATCCGAAAGAAATAACTGAAGTGAAGAATGCGATGGTAAAAATAGTTCAGGATGAAGCTTTACGAAATTCTCTTATCGAAAAAGGAAAATTGCAAAGAGAGAAATTCAGTTGGGAGAAGAGTGGGGATCTGTTGTGGGAATCGATTCAAAAAACGATCAAAACGTGATAATTACAAATTAAAGATTGCAGATTGTGCAGATTGGATCACGAATTTGCAATTTGAAATCTGTAATTTGCTATCAATACAATTTTTTGATCAAATCAGGCAATTGTTTCAACGCAAATATCTCTTTCATTTTTTCTTTAGCCTCGCCGGCAGGAGATCCAAAATAAATTTTTCCTTCTTCTAAATTACCGGTAACACCGCTTTGCGCATAAACCACAACGTTGTCGGGAATATTGGCGTTGCTTGTAATTCCAACTTGTCCCCACACTTTTACATTGTTACCAATGGTAGTGCAACCTGCAATCCCAACTTGCGCGGCGAACAAACACATTTCGCCAATATGAACATCATGTCCAACATGTATCATATTATCTAAAATAGTATGTTTTCCAATGATAGTACTTTGCGTTACACCGCGATCGATAGTACAATTTGCGCCTATCACCACATGATCATGAATAATAACATTACCACAACAATTCAATTGCTCAAAGGATGTTTTGCGATCTTTAAAATAAAATGAATCAGAACCAATAATTGCTCCTGCATGTATCTCAACATTATTTCCAATGATACAATGATCATAAATAACAACGTTAGGGTGGAGGATGCAATCATTTCCGATAGTGACATTATTTCCAACAAAACAACCGGGCATCATTGTAACGTTTGTCCCAATTTTCGCCGTTTTACTTACGTTCGCAGTGCTGTAATTCTTTGGTTGAAAATGTAAGGTCAATTGATTGAAAGCAGTGAATGGTTCGGCGTGAATGATCAATGCTTTACCTTTTGGACATTCCACTTCTTTATCAATGATGATAGTAGTGGCTTCGCTATTTAAAGCTTTATCATAATATTTTGGATGATCAACAAACACCACATCTCCTTTTTGCACACGATGGATCTCGTTAAACCCCGTGATCATATGGTTATCATCTCCAACAAATTTAGCGTTGATGATATTGGCAATATCTTTTAATGAAGTGGCTTTGATCTGCATACTTATAAATTAACGTCGTCTTCAATACTTGAATCGTTTCCTTCTCCTGAACCGTGACCAATATAACCTAGGCGTTTTCCTGTCTTTAATACAGCGCTGCTGGCTTTTTCCTGGATCTCGGAAACACTTACATTTTTTACAACATCGTAAGGAGGAATGAATAAGTCGAATGAAATAGAAAAAATGATCAATTCATTAATGATCTCGGTGATATTATCGGCTGAAATAGGATCGTCGCTGTAATTACTGTATTTAGAATTTAGTGGCGTTTTTGTCTCAATAAAGAATTTCTTCTCACGATTCACAAAAATGCGCGCGATCAAAAATCCAATATCATTTACGCGATTATATTTGAATGAATCTGACAGGAAATTGTAAATGCTAATTATCCCGCAAAACGAATTAAGATCATTCTTTTTTACATAACTTGATTTATAAACAGGATGCGATTTTTCAAATTCAAATACATTGGTATGCATGTCAAATTGCAACATATCGCCGGCCACTTTTAATTGGAACGAATGCTGATTGAATTCCTTAAACGCTAATGTAACACGCGCATCAACTCCTTTAATATCATTAGCCAATTCGCTCACCACAGTTCGTGAGGAATCTCTAATTTGTTCGAAAACGCTTATGGTATTGGCAAAAACATTTTGCTTCATCACCGCTTTTTCGGCAAGAAGTTTTAAAATGGTATCGCGCTGATCTTTGAGGTTCTTCTTCATCTTAATAGGCTCTGGCAAATACTACTTTTTGAGTGCTTGGTTTTCCGCTATAGATACAAGTTCCATTTTCTTGTTTATTATTTAAAGGTATACAACGAATGGTTGCTTTTGTTTCGTTCTTTATTTTTTCCTCTGTTTCAGGCGTTCCATCCCAATGCGCATAGATAAATCCACCTTTTTCATCCAATAATTTTTTGAATTCTTCGTACGAAGTGGCATGACTTGTCATTTTTTCTCGTCGTTGAATTGCTTTTTCAAATAAATTGGTTTGTATGCTATGCAAAAGGTCGCTTATATAATTTGCGGCATCATCCACTTTTATAACTTCTTTGGTCAACAGATCACGACGAGCAACTTCAATTGTTCCATTTTCAATATCGCGTTCGCCAATTCCAATACGAACAGGAATTCCTTTTAATTCATGCTCGGCAAATTTAAATCCCGGACGTTGCGTATCTCTGTTATCATATTTTACACTTATTCCTTTTGATTGAAGATCGGCTTTTAATTTTTCGGCATGTTCGCTTACTTTCTTTAAACCATCTTCTCCTTTATAAATTGGAACAATTACAACTTGTGTTGGCGCTAATTTTGGAGGAATAACTAATCCGTTATCATCACTATGACTCATGATCAAAGCGCCCATTAAACGTGTACTAACGCCCCAACTTGTGGCCCAAACAAAATCCAATTTTCCGTTCTTATCGGCAAACTTCACATCAAACGCTTTGGCAAAATTTTGTCCTAAAAAATGTGAGGTGCCGGCCTGTAATGCTTTTCCATCTTGCATCAATGCTTCAATACAATACGTATCATCGGCACCCGCAAAACGTTCGCCCGGAGTTTTTACACCTTTTAAAACGGGTACAGCCATATAATTTTCTACAAAATCAGCATAAACACCAAGCATCTGTTCGGTTTCTGCAATTGCTTCTTCGCGTGTTGCGTGAGCCGTATGTCCTTCTTGCCACAAAAATTCTGCGGTTCGTAAAAACAATCGTGTACGCATTTCCCAACGCACCACATTGGCCCATTGGTTTATTAATAAAGGTAGGTCGCGGTAACTTTGGATCCATCCTTTATACGTACTCCAAATAATAGCTTCGCTGGTTGGGCGAACTATTAATTCCTCTTCAAGTTTTGCTTCAGGATCAACTATTAACTTGCTCTTATTTAAGGGGTCGGTCTTTAAACGGTAATGTGTTACTACAGCACATTCCTTTGCAAAACCTTCCGCATTTTTTTCTTCGGCTTCAAATAAACTTTTAGGGATGAACAGAGGAAAATAAGCGTTCACATGCCCTGTATCCTTGAACATTTTATCCAGCGTATGCTGCATTCTTTCCCAAATGGCATACCCATGAGGTTTTATTACCATACAGCCTCTCACGGCGCTATGGTCGGCCAGATCAGCCTCAACAACTATATCATTATACCACTTACTATAGTCTTGCTTTTGTGGGGTAATGGACTTGCT